>JBBRNQ010000006.1:0-72960 GCA_038230235.1 Actinomycetales bacterium | reverse complement strand
GGACGGTCAGTCGCCGAGGTCATACCGACGGTGCCGGCTGTGGGGGGCGTCGCCGCAGGAATGATCTCACCGCCTCGAGGCGGACGTGCCGTGCACGCGGGTTCGGGCCCTCACAGCCTCCGCGTGCACGGCTCTGTTGTCGTCGGGGGTGTCGCCCCGTGCCGGGCCCCTCGCTGTACGGGGTCCTTGCTGTGAGGGTGTCGCCGTACGGGGTGCTCGCCGTACGGCGTCCTGGTATGAAGAGTCCTGCCGGTCGGCTCAGCCGCCTGCGAGGGACGCGCCGACGGCGCGGAGCCCGGCGAGGTCGTGCACGTCCTCGGCGAGGGCGGGCACCTCCACCACCGGGGTCGAGGGGTGCCCGGCGCAGAAGCGGTCGGTGAGGTTGCGCTGGCGGGCAGCCGCCTCGGCGACCCCGGCGTGCACGGTGAGGAGGGCGGCGGTGAGCGTGTCGCCCGCCTCGGTGAGCTGCTCGGCAGCGGCGCGGGCCCGCCCGGCGCTGAGGCCCGGGGCGGCCACTCCCTGCACGCGGTTGACCACCAGCCCGCTGAGCGGCATGCCGTCGGCCTCGAGCCGGTCGACGAAGTAGGAGGCCTCCCGCAGGGCGTCGCGCTCGGGCGCGGCGACGACGACGAAGGCGGTCGACTTCTGCCCCAGGAGGGCGTAGGTCAGGTCGGCGCGCTCGCGGAACCCGCCGAACATCGTGTCGAGGGCCCCGACGAAGGTCTGCACGTCGCGCAGCATGTCGCCGCCGAGCACCTTCGACATCGTCGACGACACGAGGTTGACGCCGGCGTTGAAGACCTTGAGGTAGGCCCGCCCGCCCGCCTTGGCGGGGGCGGTGAGCAGCCGCAGGAAGCGGCCGTCGAGGAAGGAGCCGAGCCGTGAGGGCGCGTCGAGGAAGTCCAGCGCCGAGCGTGACGGCGGGGTGTCGACGATGATGAGGTCCCACGTGCCCTCGGCGTCGGACTGGGCCCGCAGCTGGCCGAGCTTCTCCATCGCCATGTACTCCTGCGTGCCGGCGAACGAGCTGGAGACGGCCTGGTAGAAGGGGTTGGCCAGGATCTGCTCCGCCTTGTCGGGCGTCGAGTGCGCGAGGACGACGTCGTCGAACGTGCGCTTCATGTCGAGCATCATCGCGTCGAGGGTGCCGCCACCCGTCGTGTCGAGCCCGGCGACGGGTCGTGGCTGGTTGTCGAGCTCGGTCAGGCCCAGCGACTGGGCCAGCCGGCGCGCGGGGTCGATGGTGAGGACGACGACCTTGCGGCCCTGCTCCGCCGCCCGCACCCCCAGGGCAGCCGCGGTGGTCGTCTTGCCCACCCCACCCGACCCGCAGCACACGATGACGCGGGTGCCGCGGTCGGCGAGCAGGGCGTCGATGTCGAGCCGGGGCGTGGCGGCCCGCTTGACGGGCTGGCCCGATCGCCCCGATCGCTTCGATGGCCCCGTGCGGGCGGTGGCGGGCCGACGGACCCGGGGCGGGGTCACGGCACCATCCCCTGGTCCGTGAGCAGGTCGGCGAGCTGGCGGACGGCCGCGACGTCGACGCCGTCCGTGAGGGCGGGCAGCGAGAAGACAGGCATGCCCAGCTGGTCGACGCTTCCGCGGAGCTCGGTCTCGAGGGCGACCCGTCGGGCGTGGTCGCGGGCCTCGGCGACGAGCCCGTCGACGACCGCGTCGGTCGTGGCCAGACCGACCGACCCGAGCCCGGAGCGGATGCCGTCGCGGTCGACCCTGCCTCGCGCGGCCGAGCGCAGCTGCCCGGCCGGCAGGATCGGGGCCCGCACCTGGTTGACGACGACCGCACCCACGGGCATCCGGGCCTCGCGCAGCTGGGCGACGGCGTCGGCGGTCTCCTGCACCGGCATGTCCTCGAGCAGGGTCACCACGTGCACGACGCTCTGGCCCGAGCGCAGCATGTTGGTGATGGAGTCGGCCTGGCCCTTGATCGGCCCGACGCGGGCGAGGTCGGCGACCTCCTCGTTGACCGACAGGAAGCGCACGACCCGGCCGGTGGGCGGGGCGTCGAGCACGATGGCGTCATACGTCATGTCTCCCTCGACGGGGTCGACGCGACGGCCGTCCTTGTGCCGGCGGTTGGCCTCGTAGACCTTGCCGATGAGCAGCACGTCGCGCACCCCGGGGGCGATCGTCGTCGCGAAGTCGATGGCGCCGAAGCGCTCGAGCACCCCGCCGGCGCGCCCGAGCTTGTAGAAGATCTGGAGGTACTCCAGCAGGGCGGCCTTGGCGTCCACCGACAGTCCCACCACCTCGCCGCCACCCGGTGCGTAGGCGATCCGGGTCTCGGCGATCGACAGGGGCCCGACGTCGAAGGTCTGGCTGATGCCCTGCCGGCCCTCGACCTCGACGAGGAGCACCCGCTTCCCGCCCGACGCGAGGGCCAGGGCCAGGGCTGCGGCGACAGTGGTCTTGCCGGTGCCGCCCTTGCCCGTGACGATGTGCAACCGCGCTCGGGCCCACGGGAGGGAGGAGGCGTCGGGCATACGGCAAATCTAGTGCCGGGCCCTACGGGCGTCCCGCAGACCCCGCCCGGCGGCCCCTCCCCGGTGCGAGAGATCGGTCACCCGCGGCCGGGCCCGCAGCTCGCGGACGCGCGCTCCGGCACCTCGGGGGCCTCCCTACGCTGGCCGGGTGACCCACGACCTCGCTGCCCTGACGACCCGTGACTTCGCCGCCGTCCTCTTCGACATGGACGGCACGCTCATCGACTCGACCCCGGCCGTGGCCCGGTCCTGGAGCCGGCTCGCGGTCGAGGAGGGGATCGACCCCAGCAGCTTCCACGGCCGTCACGGGATCCCGGCGCGCACCACCGTGGAGGCAGTGCTCACGCCGGACCGGTGGGACGCCGCGACCGCCCGGCTCACCGAGCTCGAGATCGGTGACACCGACGGGGTCGTGATCCTGCCCGGGGCGCTCGAGGCGCTCGAGGCCCTGGCCCCGGACGGGAAGGCGGCCATCGCGACCTCGTGCACCCGCGAGCTGGCCCGGGTGCGGCTGCGGGCGAGCGGTCTGACCGCGCCGACGGTGGTGGTGACCGTCGACGACGTCGTACGGGGAAAGCCGCACCCCGACCCCTTCGTCGAGGCGGCCGCGCAGCTGGGGGTGGACCCGGCCGACTGCCTCGTGGTCGAGGACGCGCCCGGGGGTCTGCGGGCCGCGCGGGCGGCGGGCTGCGCGACCCTCGCCGTGGTCACCACCAGCACGGCGCTGGAGCTGGCGGTCGACGACCTCGCCGACGCCGTGGTCACCGACCTGTCGGAGGTGCGTTTCGCGGTCGTCGACGGGCGGGTGCGGCTCAGCCAGGCGTGAGCGTGGCTCAGCTCCGCGTGAGCGTGGCTCAGCCGCGCGTGAGCGCCTCGAGCTCGGCGACGACCGCGGTGTACTCGGCGCTCGCCGGGTCGATGACGACGCCGTGGTCGGCGCCCTCCAGCTCGAGCACCCGCACCGCTGCGTGGGGGTGCCTGGACGCGGCGACCTTCGCGGCGTAGGAGCGGGAGACCTCCAGCGGCACCGTGTCGTCGGCCGTGCCGTGCACGAGCACGACGGGGACGGCGGGGGTGGTCATGGCCGGGTCGGCGGCTGCGAGCGGGTCGGCCGGGTCGGTGGCCGGTGGGCCGCCGAGGAAGTCGGGCACCGCGCCGTCGCCCATGCCCAGCTCGACCCCGCGCACGAGGTCGACGGCCCCGGCGAGGCTGACGGCGCCGCGCAGGCCGAGGGCCCAGGGCTGCGACGCGGCGAGGGTCACGAGGTGGCCGCCGGCGGAGTGGCCGAGCAGGACGGTGGGCTCCGGCAGGGACGGGTCGGCACGGACGGCGGCGATCGCGGCCGTCACGTCGTCGAAGGTGCCGGGCCAACCGCCTCCGGGCATCGCCACCCGTCGGTACTCCACCACCGCGACGTGGAAGCCGCGGTCGGCGAGGCCCTGCGCCTGCGGGGCGGCGTGCTCGCGGTCGTAGGAGGCGCGCCAGAAGCCGCCGTGGACCACGACGACGGTGACCCCTCTCGTGTCGTGCTCACCCGTGGTCGGCTCGCGCACGTCGTAGACCTGCGCGGGGTCGTCGCCGTACGGGGTCGTGCGGGTGGCGGGTGGGGTCAGGTCGCTCATCGGCCCACGGTAGATGGCCGGCTCAGAGGATGCCGAACCCTCTGCCGAAGAGGCCGACAACGGGGATACCGGACAGCAGCCCGGCGAGAGCGCCCCACCCCAGGAGAGCTCCTGTCGAGCGTGCCCGCCCGCGCACCGCCAGGATCGTGACCGTGCCGACGACGAAGGCGGTCAGGGCGAGGACGCCCAGGATGAAGGCCGCCAGCCCGAAGGCCTCACCCGGGGTGAGGCAGAACCCGCGGCACTCCTCGCTCGTGCCGGCGTAGGTGGAGTACGCGCCGCTCAGGACGAGCGCAGGGACGATCAGGAGGGCGGCCAGCCAGGCGATGGCCACACCGGCCCGGGCCCGGCCCGCCGGCCCCTGGCGGGAGGCCGTCGACGACCACCGGTCACCCGACGGGGCAGCCTCCGGCGGCTCGGACGGTGCCCCTGACGTCTGCATACCCGGAGGTTAGTGGGGGCGGCTGTCGGCGCGGGCCGATATGGTGCGAGGCATGACCAAGTGGGAGTACGCGACCGTGCCACTCATCGTGCACGCGACCAAGCAGATCCTCGACCAGTGGGGCGAGGACGGCTGGGAGCTCGTGCAGGTGCTGCAGGGCGACGGGGGCAACCTCGTGGCCTACCTCAAGCGGGCGAGGGCCTGATGTCGGCCGTCGAGGACCGGCTGGCCGAGCTCGGGCTCGTCGTGCCGGAGGTCGTGCCCCCGGTGGCGGCCTACGTGCCCGCGGTGCGCCACGGCGACATGGTCTACGTGTCCGGGCAGCTGCCGATGGTCTCCGGGGTGATGCCGGCCACCGGCAAGGTCGGTGACGGGCACGGGCTCGTGCCGGCGTCCGACGCGAGAGCGCTCGCCGAGGTCTGCGCGCTCAACGGGATCGCCGCCGTCAAGGCCGTCATCGGTGACCTCGACAAGGTCGTGCGGGTGGTCAAGGTCGTCGGCTTCGTCGCCTCCGACCCGTCCTTCACCGGCCAGCCGGGTGTGGTCAACGGGGCCAGCGAGCTGCTCGGCAAGGCCTTCGGTGAGGCCGGCGTGCACGCCCGCTCCGCCGTCGGTGTCGTCGCGCTGCCGCTCGACGCGCCCGTCGAGGTCGAGCTCGTCGTCGCGGTCCGCGACTGACACTCGGCTGACACCACGCCGAGCGACGCGACCGACCCCACCGCACCCGCCCGTATGACGCTGCGCGACTTCCCCTTCGCCCGCCCCGACGCGCGCGCCCGGGCCTGGCTGTCCGGCGAGCGGGGCGAGCCGGTGCCGGTGCGGTCGGCCGCGACGGTGATGCTCGTGCGCGACGGGGCGAGCGGGGTAGAGGTCTTCATGCTGCGGCGGGTGTCGTCGATGGAGTTCGCCCCGCACGCCTGGGTCTTCCCCGGGGGCGGGGTCGACCCGCGCGACGACGCGCCCGACCTGCCCTGGGCGGGGCCGAGCGCGGTCGACTGGGCGGGGCGGCTCGGGTGCGACGAGCCCCTGGCGCGCTCGCTGGTGGCCGCTGCGGTGCGCGAGGTCTTCGAGGAGTGCGGGGTGCTGCTCGCCGGGCCGACCGCCGACACGGTGGTCGCCGACCTCAGCGACCCGCAGTGGGAGCGTGAGCGGGCCGCGCTCCTCTCGCGGGAGCAGTCGCTCGCCGAGCTGCTGCTACGGCGGGGGCTCGTGCTGCGCTCCGACCTGCTGGGGGTGCGGGCGCACTGGGTGACGCCGCCCTTCGAGCCGCGCCGCTACGACACGTACTTCTTCTCGGCGCTGCTCCCCGAGGGGCAGGTGCCCGACGACGCGACCACCGAGGCCGACCACGCCGACTGGACGGTGCCCGCCGTGCTGCTCGACCAGCTCGCCGCCGGCACCGCGACGATGCTGCCGCCGACGGTGGTCAACGTGGAGGCGGTCGCGGCGGCGACGTCGGCGGCCGGGTTCGTCGCCCGGTCGGGCTCGACCCGGGCGGTCGAACCCGTGCTGGTCGAGGCGGACGGTGGCATCGTTCTGCGCGCCGACCTGCCCTGACGGTGTGCCTCGTTCAGCGGGTCGCGGCTAGGGTCGGCGGGTGAGTGAGACACCTGCGCCCTGGGGCTCCGGCGACGTGACGACGCGGGCGACCTGCGTGCTCGAGGGCAACGCCGGGCCGATGACCCTCGACGGCACCAACACATGGGTGCTCCTGGAGCCCGGCTCCGACCTGGCCGTCGTCGTCGACCCGGGCGAGCTCGACGACCCGCACCTGAGGGCGGTCGCGGCGCTGGTCGAGGAGAAGGGTGCGCGGGTCGGGCTCGTGCTGCTCACCCACGGGCACCACGACCACGCGCAGGGGGCGGAGCGCTTCGCGCAGCTGACCGGGGCCGGCGTCCGCGGGGCCGGGCGGGGGGAGCCCTTTGCGGCGGGGGAGCGGCTCGACACCGGGGGTCTGTCGATCGAGGCGGTGCCGACTCCGGGGCACACGAGCGACTCGGTGTCGTTCCTGCTGCGTGACGACTGGGCCCTGCTCACCGGCGACATGGTGCTGGGGCGCGGCACGACCGTGGTCGCGTGGCCGGACGGTGAGCTGGCGTCGTACCTCTCGTCGCTCGACATCATGAGCCGCCGCACGGACTCCGGCGAGGTGGCCACCCTGCTGCCCGGGCACGGGCCGGTGCTCACACAGGCAGGGGACGTCCTCGGTTCCTACCGCGAGCACCGGCTCGAGCGGCTCGAACAGGTGCGGGCCGCCGTGGCCGCCGGGCTCACCGACGCCCGGGCGGTCGTCGAGACGGTGTACGCCGCCATCCCTCGCGAGGTCTGGCCGGCCGCGGAGCTCAGCGTGCGGGCCCAGCTCGACTACCTCGCACGGGTGGGCTGACCTCATTCGGTCTGCGGGCGGGTGGTCACCCCGGGGTCGGGGCGTAGTCGGGTAGGTCGATGGCCTCCGGTCGGGCCAGGACACGTTCCCAGACGAGGCGCATCGGCCATCGGGTCGCGTGGCGCATCGACAGCCACGAGGCCCCGATGGCGAGACGACCGTGGGGGGCGTAGCCGCGCGTGCCCATCGGGATGTCCTGGGCCGGGGTGACGTACGGCCGCAGGACCCGCTCGTAGGCGGCCAGCGCGTCGTCGACGTGACGGGAACCGGCCCGGGCGAGCTCGCCGGCGAGGACGTAGGCCCCCACGAGGGCCAGGCTCGTGCCGAGGCCGGTGAGCGGTGTGGGGCAGTAGCCGGCGTCGCCCACCAGCACGACACGGTCCCGTGACCAGGACGGCAGCCTGACCTGGGCCATCCGGTGCACGTAGAGGTCGTCGGCGTCACGCATCGCGGTGACGACCCGGGGGGTCTCCCAGCCCATCCCGGTGACGTGACGGGTGAGGAACTCGATCTGCGCCTGCGGGTCGTCACGGGGGAGGGGCTCGGCGGTGCGTACGCAGAGTGAGGCCTTCTGCTCGGTGGGAAGCCGACCGGGGCGCAGCGAGACGACCCGGCCCCCGGGGGCGTTGTGCAGGAGGAACCACCCGCCGAGGTCGACCTCGGCCGGCACAGTGAACCACGAGCTGACGAGGTCGAGCTCCCGCACTCCCACGTGAGGGCCGAAGGTAAGGCGGCGCACCACGGAGGAGAGACCGTCGGCGCCGACGACGAGGTCGAAGCGTCGCGGAGCCCCGTGCGCGAACTCGACCCGCACCCCCTCGTCGGAGGGGTGCAGCGCCGTGACCGTGTCGCCGAAGACGTACTCCACGCCGTCGACCGCGCCGTCGTAGAGGACCCGCCCGAGATCGCCCCGGAGGATCTCGTCGTCGGAGACGATCCCGCGGCCCCCGAAGGCCTCGACGGGTAGCTGCGCCCGGCGGCGCCCGCCGGCGTCGACCCACGCGATGCCGCGCTGGTCGACGGAGAGCGCTCGGGCCTCGGGAAGCAGGCCCATCCGATCGACGACCTCGCGGCCCGCCCCCCGGAGGTCGATGGTCTGGCCGCCGTCCCGCAGGACGGGGTGCTGCTCGACGACAGTGGGGGTGAATCCGTGGGCGCGTAGCCAGTACGCCGTCGCGCAGCCGGCGATCCCCGCACCGGAGATGAGGATGGTCGTGGCCATGCCCAAGGCTTACGCCGTACAGCGATGGCTGTCAAGACGGTGCGCGTGACGGCGATCAGTCGTTCAGGTGCACTAGTACGGTGTCCTGGTGAGGGAGGCCGCAAGGTTCAGGGTAGAAGGCGTCAGTGCACTAGTACGCTGGGCTCATGACGACGCGACGCAGGGGTGGGATCGACGGTGTCGGTGTCGGTGTCGGTGTCGGTGTCGGTGTCGGTGTCGGTGTCGGTGTCGGTGGAGCGGGGGCGAGGGCACGGGAGCTCGGTCCGGCAGCGGGTCGGGTGGCGCGGGCTCTGCGGGAGCAGATCCGCAGCGGCCACCTGGCCCCCGGAGCGGCGGTGCCGTCCACGCGGCAGGTCACCCGGGAGTGGGGGGTGGCGATGGCCACCGCGAGCCGTGCCCTGGCCGCCCTGCGGGACGAGGGCCTGGTCCGACCGGTGCGGGGGGTCGGGACGGTCGTCGTCGACCGGTCCGCCGCGGACGAGGGTTCCGGCCGCCGTCTGGTCGGCGGTCGCGGCCAGGAGGTGCCCGGGTGCGTCCCGGCGTCGACGCGACCACCATCCCTGTCGGCCAGGACGGGTAGCGGTGAGGGTCTGTCGACGGAGGCGGTGGTGGTCGCCGCCGTCCGCATCGCCGATGCCGAGGGGCTCGCCGCCCTGTCGATGAGACGGGTGGCGGCCTCGCTCGGGGTGGCTGCCATGTCGCTCTACCGCCACGTGGGCGACAAGGAGGACCTGCAGCGACGCATGCTGGAGCACGTCCTGGCCGGCCTGCCGGCCCCGACGGGTGCCTCCGCCGGGTGGCGGGCTCCTGTCGAGCTCGCCTGCCGGGAGATGTGGGCTCGCTACCGCCGTCACCCCTGGGTGGCGTCGCTCATCTCGCTCAGCCGCCCCCAGCTGCTGCCTTCGGCGATGGTCTACTCCGAGCACCTGTTCCTGGGGCTGCGGGAGCTGGGGCTGGGACCCGCCGAACGGCTCGACGCCCAGATCGTCCTGCTCACCTTCGCCTGGGGCATGGCCTCCACCCTCGAGCTCGAGCAGCGTGCCGAGGCCGACACCGGCCTGACGGCGGACGAGTGGGTCGACGCCCACCTGCCCGACCCGCAGGCAGCCCTCGTGGAGCAGGACCTCCCCGTGACCGCGCAGACGCTTCAGGCGCTCACGCGGGAGGGTTACACCCTCGACGTCGACGCGCTCTTCCAGCGGGGGCTCGACGCCCTGCTCGACGGCATCGAGCGGCGGGCCGAGGCGCATCCAGGAACGGTGCCGGGTCGGGAATAGATCGAACCGCATACTCCTTGCGGCCCAGCACGGTTGGCACGGCTGGTGACCGGACGTATCGTCAGGAGGTGGTCGACACCTCCAGAACCCACCCGACACCCGCCACCATCGGTCA
Source organism: Actinomycetales bacterium (assembly GCA_038230235.1). Lineage (GTDB taxonomy): Bacteria > Actinomycetota > Actinomycetes > Actinomycetales > Dermatophilaceae > Lapillicoccus. The sequence continues at coordinate 63,395 of JBBRNQ010000006.1, read as the reverse complement.
GCTGCGTGACAGCGGCTACACCGCTCGCACCGTCAAGCAGGAGATCCGCGCGAACCTCGTACGGATGCTCTCGACGGGCGAAGACGCCTTTCCCGGCATCGTCGGCTTCGACGACACCGTGCTCCCTGATGTCCAGCGGGCGCTGCTCGCCGGGCACGACTTCGTGCTCCTCGGTGAGCGCGGCCAGGGCAAGACCCGGCTCATGCGCACGATCGTCGGCCTGCTCGACGAGTGGTCGCCCGAGATCGCGGGCTGCGAGATCCACGACGAGCCGCTCGGCCCGATCTGCGCCCGCTGCCGCACGCTGGTCGCCTCCGAGGGCGACGACGTGCCGGTGGTCTGGCGACACCGCGACGAGCGCTACACCGAGAAGCTCGCCACCCCGGACACCTCGGTCGGCGACCTCGTCGGTGACGTCGACCCCACCAAGGTCGCCGAGGGCCGCACCCTGGGCGACCCCGAGACGATCCACTACGGGCTGCTCCCGCGTGGGCACCGTGGGGTGTTCGCCCTCAACGAGCTGCCCGACCTCGCCGAGCGCATCCAGGTCGCCCTCTTCAACGTGCTCGAGGAGCGCGACATCCAGGTGCGTGGCTACGCGGTGCGGCTGCCTCTCGACATGCTCGTCGTCGCGTCGGCCAACCCCGAGGACTACACCAACCGCGGTCGGATCATCACCCCGCTGAAGGACCGCTTCGGGGCCGAGGTGCGCACCCACTACCTCGACGACCTCGACCAGGAGATCTCGCTCATCCGCCAGGAGGCCGAGCTCGTCGCGCAGGTGCCGGCCCACGTCGTCGAGGTCATCGCCCGGCTCGTGCACCAGCTGCGCGGGTCGTCGTCGATCGACCAGCGCTCCGGTGTCTCGGCGCGCTTCGCCATCGCCGCGGCCGAAGCCACCGCCGCCAGCGCCCTGCGTCGCTCGGCCCTCACCGGCGAGCCCGACGCGGTCGCGCGGATCGGTGATCTCGCCGACGTGCTGCCGACCCTGCGCGGCAAGGTGGAGTTCGAGATGGGCGAGGAGGGGCGCGAGCTCGAGGTCGTCGGGCACCTGCTGCGGCTGGCCACGGCCGGCACGTTCCGGGCCCGTATCGGGAGCACCGACCTGACGGGTTTCACCGCGCACTTCGAGGACGGCTCGACCGTCGAGACCGGTGACCTCGTGCCCGCCGGGGCCGTGCTCGAGCAGATCGGGACGACGCCCGGTCTGGCCGTCGTGCTCGAGCGGCTCGGCGTCGACGAGGAGTCGGTCTCGCCCGGTCAGGTGGCTGCGGCCGTGGAGTTCGTGCTCGAGGGGCTGCACCTCACGCGGCGGCTGTCCAAGGTCGAGGCCGACGGCCAGACGATCTACGGGAGCTGATCCGGATGGCCTTGCGGGACAACGACTTCGACGCTGACGAGGGGGGCGGTGGTGTCGGCGGTGGGGGCGCTGGTGGTCGTCGTGGCTCGCACCGCGCCGGTCGGTATCGCTACGGCTCGTGGGACGGCGGAGCCGACCCGCTGGCGCCACCCTTCGACGTGCGGGCGGCGGTCGACGAGCTCGGCCAGGACGTGATGGCCGGGTCCTCGCTCCGTGAGGCCCTGGAGAGGATGATGCAGCGCGGGGTCGGCGAGCGGCCCGGGCTCGACGAGCTGCGGCGCCAGCTGGCCAAGCGGCGGCGCGAGGTCGAGCGCCGGGGAGACCTCGGCGGCACGATGAAGCAGGTGCGTGAGCTGCTGGACCGCGGCGTCCGGGCCGACCAGGAGGTCCTCGCCGGCCAGGACGGTGACGACGCCCGCTTCAAGGAGATGGAGCTCGACACCCTGCCCGACGAGACGGCCGGGATGATGAAGGCGCTCTCCGACTACCAGTGGGCCAGCGCCGAGGGCCAGGACGCCTACCAGCAGGCCATGGACCTGCTGCGCAACGAGGTGCTCGACGCGCAGTTCGAGGGGATGAAGCAGGCGCTGTCGGGTCAGGACCCGGCCGCGATGCAGGCCATCAAGGACATGATGGCCGACCTCAACCAGCTGCTCGCCGCCCACTCCCGTGGTGACGACACACCGGAGCAGTTCGCCGACTTCATGGACAAGCACGGCGACTTCTTCCCCGACGACCCGAAGGACGTCGACGAGCTCATCGACTCGCTCGCCCGTCGGCAGGCCGCCGCCCAGCGGATGATGGAGTCGCTCTCCCCGGAGCAGCGCGACCAGCTGGCCCAGCTGATGCAGCAGGCCCTGCAGGACGCCGGGCTCGAGGCCGAGATGGGCGCCCTCTCCGACAACCTGCGGGCGCTGCGGCCGGGGATGTTCAAGGGTCGCGGTCGGCCTGGTCAGATCGGCGGCGGGCAGCCGCTCGGCATGTCCGACGCGGTCGGCGCCGTGGCCGACCTCGCCGACATCGAGGCGCTGGAGGCGCAGCTGTCGCACGCCGGCGGGCCGGGGTCGCTCGACGACCTCGACGTCGACGCCCTCGAGCGGCAGCTGCCCCAGACGACGGTGCGCAACGTCACCGCCCTGCGCGACCTGCAGCGCGAGCTCGAGCGGCAGGGCTACCTGCGTCGCGACGACGACGGCCTGACCCTCACCCCGAAGGCGCTGCGGCGGCTCGGCGAGACGGCCCTCAAGCGCATCTTCGCCAACCTCGAGGCCGGAGGCGCCGGCGCCCACCAGGACCCCCGCTCGGGGGCCGCCGAGGAGCGCACCGGCGCCTTCCTGCCGTGGGCCTTCGGTGACGAACGCCCCATCGACGCGGTCCGGACGGTGCAGAACGCCGTCCTGAGGTCCGCCGGAGGCGTGTCGTCGGCGCCCGCGCGGGCTGGGGGCAGTAGCGGCGGGGATGCACGGGCTGGTACGGCGCGCCGTACGGGTGTGCGGCTCGACGTCGAGGACTTCGCGGTGGCCGAGACGACCCGCCGCTCGGGCGCGGCCGTGGCCCTGTGCGTCGACCTCAGCTTCTCGATGATCCAGGAGGACCGCTGGGGGCCGATGAAGCAGACGGCGCTCGCGCTCGCGCACCTGATCTCCACCCGCTACCGGCAGGACGCGCTGCAGATCATCGGCTTCGACCGGCTGGCGCGGCCACTGACGGCGATGCAGCTGGCGCAGGTCGAGCCCGAGTGGATCCAGGGCACCAACCTGCACCACGCGCTCATGCTCGCCGGGCGGCACGTGCGACGGCACCCCGAGATGGAGCCGGTCGTGCTCGTCGTGACGGACGGCGAACCCACGGCGCACCTCGAGTCCGACGGGTCGCCCGTCTTCCAGTGGCCGACGACCCCGCAGACCGTGCGCGCCACGGTGGGGGAGGTCGACGCGATGACTCGGCTGGGGGCGGCGCTCAACTTCTTCCTGCTCGGCGACGACCCGGGGCTGGCGAGGTTCGTCGACTCGGTGGCGCGGCGCAACGGGGGACGGGTCTTCACCCCCGAGCTGGGCGACCTCGGGTCGTACGTCGTCGCCGACTACCTGCGGGCGCGCGCTGGTGGGCGGCGGGGGGCTCGCTCGGCATAGGGGTGGTGCGGGGGGTGTGGTGTCGGGTCCGGGAGTCGGCGTTTTACCCCGTTGCCACAAGGGGGTGAAACGTCGTCGTATGGAGCGAGCTCTCACCCCTGAGTTGCGCGGTAGAACGTCGCCCCCACGAGTTCGGGGTAGAACGTCGCCGTGTGAAGCGGCGTATCACCTCGTTGCTACTGAGGTAAAACGCCATCCGGTGAATCCGGGGTAGAACGTCGCCGTATGGAGCGGCGCATCACCCCGCTGCCTACCGGGGTAAAACGCCACCGACCCCGACCCCGACCCCGACCCCGACCCCGGCCACCCGCCCCGAGCCCGACAAGCCCCGACGCCCGACAAGCCCCGAGCCCGACAAGCCCCGACGTCAACCGGGGGTTGAACCTCGCTCAGCGGGCCCGGCGCTGCAGCCGCTCGACGTCCGTCAACAGCACGGCGCGTGCCTCGAGGCGCAGCCACCCGCGGCTGGCGAAGTCGGCGAGTGCCTTGTTGACCGTCTCGCGGGAGGCGCCGACGAGCTGGGCCAGCTCTTCCTGGGTGAGGTCGTGGGTGACCATCACGCCGTTCTCGACCGGTCGCCCGAAGCGCGAGGCGAGGTCGAGCAGGGCCTTGGCCACGCGGCCGGGCACGTCGGTGAAGACGAGGTCGGCCAGGTGCTCGTTGGTGCGGCGCAGGCGCTGGGCGAGGGCAGCGAGCAGGGCCTTGCTGACCTCGGGACGACCGCTGAGCAGGCCGGTGAGCGCCTCGTTGCTCAGACCCATGAGCTGCACCTCGGCGACGGCGGTCGCGGTCATCGTGCGGGGGCCGGGGTCGAAGAGGCTCAGCTCGCCGAACATCTCGCCCGGTCCGAGGATGGCGATGAGGTTCTCCCGCCCGTCGGGGCTGGTGCGGCCGAGCTTGACCTTGCCCTCACCGATCACGTAGAGCGTGTCGCCGGGGTCGCCCTCGCGGAAGAGCACGTCGCCGCGCTCCATCCGCACGGTGCTCATCCCGGATAGCAGAGCTGCTCCTGCCTCGTCGTCGAGGGCAGAAAAGAGCGGCGCACGCCGCACGACGTCATGGTCCACGGCGCTCAGTCTGCCACGCTCGCGGGGGCCCGCGACGCAGGCCTCATCTGGCCTTGAGACAACCGCCGTAGGCTACCCCGGTGCCGTCCTCCTCCCCTCGTCGCCGCAGCCCCGCGACGCCTGCCCCGGCGGGCTCCGCCACGGGTGCGACGACCGCTGCCCCGGGGTCGGCCACGCCCGCGGAGTCCCCGCTGGCGCGCAAGCGACGAGCCCGGCGCATGTACGCCGTGCTCCACGAGCGCTACCCCTACGCCCACTGCGAGCTCGACTTCGACACGCCGCTCGAGCTGCTGGTCGCGACGATCCTCTCGGCGCAGACCACCGACGTGCGGGTCAACCTCGTCACCCCGACGCTGTTCGCGCGCTATCGCACCGCCGCCGACTACGCCGCCGCCGACCGTACCGAGCTCGAGACGATCGTGCAGTCGACCGGCTTCTACCGCAACAAGGCCGACTCCCTGCTCAAGCTCGGCGCCGCGCTGCTGGAGCACTTCGACGGCGAGGTGCCGGGCCGGCTCACCGACCTCGTGACCCTCCCCGGCGTCGGCCGCAAGACCGCCAACGTCGTGCTGGGCAACGCGTTCGGCGTCCCGGGCATCACGGTCGACACCCACGTCGGGCGCCTCGCCCGCCGGTTCGGCTGGACCGGGCTCGACGACCCGGTCAAGGTGGAGCAGGCCCTCGGAGACCTCATCCCGAAGGCCGACTGGACGATGCTGTCCCACGTCATGATCTTTCACGGGCGGCGCACCTGCCACGCCAAGAAGCCGGCCTGCGGTGCCTGCCCGGTCGCGCGCTGGTGCCCCTCCTACGGCGAGGGCGAGACCGACCCCGCCAAGGCGGCGGCCCTGCTCGCCTACGAGCTCTCGCCCGGCCACGAGGACGACCTCGCCGCGCTCGTCGCGGCGGCCACCGCCTACCCGTCCGAGCCCGTACCGTATGCCGTCGCCCCGACCGCACCGTCAGCCGCCGTACCGGCCGGGTCCGCATGAGCAGCACCCCCAGCCTCGCCCGCACCGGCGAGACGCTGCGCCCGTATGCCGCGTCGCCGGCTGACGTCGTCGGCGCACCGGCGGTCGGGCGCGGGCTCGCGCACCCGGCCTACCTCGACACGATGATGAGCGCTGCGGCCCGCGTCGACCCCGAGTTCTTCAGCCGCTTCCTGCCGCCCGACGACGGCGGCGGGCGCCAGTCGTCGGTGCTGCTGCTCTTCGGCCCCGGCCCCGACGGCGCCGACAGCGTGCTGCTCACCGAACGCAGCCACACCATGCGCTCGCACCCCGGCCAGATCTCCCTGCCCGGTGGGCGCGCCGAGCCGGGAGACGCCGACGTCGTGGCGACCGCCCTGCGCGAGGCGCACGAGGAGGTGCTGCTCGACCCGGCCGGGGTCGAGGTGCTCGGCACCCTGCCGCCGCTGTTCCTCCCGCCCTCCGACAACGTCGTCACGACGGTCGTCGGGTGGTGGCGCGAGCCCTCACCCGTCGGGGTCGGTGACCCGGCCGAGGTCGAGACCGTCATCCTCGCGCCGGTGAGCCACCTCACCGACCCGGCCGTGCGGCATACGGTCGTGCACCCGTTGGGCTTCCGCGGGCCGGCGATCGACCTCGGCGACGACCTGCTCCTGTGGGGCTTCACCGCGGGGCTGGTCACCAAGGCCCTCGAGCTGGCCGGCCTCGAGAGACCGTGGGACAGCACGGTCACGAGACCCCTTCCCGCCCGATTCGCCGGGAGGCGCTGATGACCGGTGGCACGCTGCTCGACCTCCTGCTGGGCATCGCCCTGCTGGGTTACGCCGTCAACGGCTGGAGGCAGGGCCTGGTCGTGAGCGCCCTGTCGTTGTTCGGGTTCCTCGGCGCCGGCGCACTGGCCCTGGGGCTGCTGCCTCCCCTGCTCCAGCAGTCGACGTGGGTGCAGGACCACGAGGTCGTGCGGGTCGTCGCGCTGGTGCTCGGGGTCTTCATCATCGCCTCCGTCGGGCAGGGCCTGATGGTCCAGGTCGGGTCCCGGGTGCGCTCACGCGTGCGGCTGCAGTCGGTCAAGACCCTCGACTCGATGCTCGGCGCCGTGGCCGTGGTGTCGGCCGTCGCCGTGCTGCTGTGGTTCGTGGCCGGGGCGCTGCGCCCGGCCGCCCCGGCCGCCCTGGCCCGCGCCATCGGGGAGTCGCGGGTGCTGCGCACCATCGACACGATCGTGCCGCCCCAGACTGGGCGCCTCTTCGCCGGCTTCCGCTCCACGCTCGACAGCAGCGGCTTCCCCCGCGTCTTCGACGGGCTGTCGCCCGAGCCGATCGCCCCCGTCAGGCCGCCCGACGCCACCGCGGGGGCCACCTCCGCCGTCCGGGCCGCGTCGGCCTCCATGGTCAAGGTGACCGGGGTCGCCGAGGCCTGCAACCGCGGGCAGGAGGGCAGCGGCTGGGTCGTGGACACCGGGCGCGTCGTCACGAACGCCCACGTCGTGGCCGGTATGGAGGCGCCCTCGGTCAAGATCGGGGGGGTCGGGCGGGCGTACGCCGCCACCGTGGTGCTCTTCGACCCCCAGCGCGACATCGCGGTGCTGGCGGTCCCGAACCTGCCGGCGCGCCCGCTGGCGCTCGGGAGCGACCTCGACAGCGGGGCCTCCGCGGTCGTCGCGGGCTTCCCGCTCGACGGGCCCTACCGCCTCGACTCCGCCCGGGTGCGCCGTATCCTCGACGCCCGCGGCTCCGACATCTACGGCCAGCCCGGCATCGACCGCGAGATCTACTCGCTCTACGCCCGGGTCGAGCCCGGCAACAGCGGCGGACCGCTGCTGTCGACCTCGGGCAAGGTCGTCGGCATCGTCTTCGCCAAGTCGCTCGACGACGACACGACCGGCTACGCCCTCACCCTCGCCGAGGCAGAGCCGGTGCTGTCGCAGGCTGCCGGAGCCCAGCAGCCGGTGTCCACGGGCGCGTGCGCGGCGGGCTGACCGACTCGGGCGGGGGGCTCCATACAGCCCAGGCTGCCCCGCCGGGGACGGCGGTGCCCGCGTGGGTCCCGGCCCGCGGACCTGCCGCCAGCGGATTTCTCGGATGATGTCCTTCTGGTGCGGAGCCGTTCGTCTCTAGGGTGAGAGCGGCAAGAGCGCCGTTCCGGACCCGAGGAGTCATCGTGCCCCTGTATGCCGCGATCACCTACACCGCCGACGTCGACTGGACCGCCCCCGAGCAGGCCGCCGAGATGACCGAGTACGGCGCCTTCAGCGCCGCCGCGGCCGCCGTCCTGCGCGGTGGTGCCGCCCTCTACCCGACCGCCACGGCCACCACCGTGCGCGTCGACCAGAAGGGGGGCGCCGTCATCGCCACGGACGGCCCCTACGCCGAGACCAAGGAGGTGCTGACCGGCTTCTTCCTGCTGCAGTGCGACGACCTCGACGAGGCCATCGCCCGAGCCGCCACCATCCCCGCGGCGTGGAACGGGGCGGTCGAGGTCCGCCCCGTCATCGAGATGTGAGCCACGAGCAGCGCGAGCTCGCCGACCTGGGGGCCGACGGCGGGGGTTCCCTCGGTGACCCGTCGGCCCCGTCGGCCCGGTCGGCCGGGTCGGCCGGGTCGGCCCGGTCGGCCGGGTCGGCCGGGTCGGCCGGGTCGGCCGGGTCGGCCCGGTCGGCCCTGGAGCTGGTGGTCAGGGAGTCCGGCCGTGACGTGCTGGCCACCCTGATCCGCCGTGTGGGTGACATCGGCCTGGCGGAGGACGCCGTCCAGGACGCCGTCGTGCGGGCCCTCGAGACCTGGCCCCGAGACGGCGTCCCGGCCAACCCCGTCGCCTGGATGCGGTTGGTGGCGCGCCGACGGGCGGTCGACCTGATCCGGCGGGACACCGCCCGAGGCCCCAAGGAGGCGCTCGCGATGGACACGCGTCTGAGCAGTGCCGACGGCCCCGACGGGAGGGACGGCGGTGGCCCCGACGTCGACGGGCCCGACGTGCTCGAGGACGACCTGCTGCGGCTGATCTTCACCTGCTGCCACCCGAGCCTCGCCCCGGCGACCCAGGTCGCGCTGGCCATGCGGACCCTGTGTGGACTGTCCACGAGCGAGGTGGCGCACGCCCTGCTCGTCTCCGAGGCATCGACGGCCAAGCGCCTCACGCGGGCCCGGCAGAAGATCCGCGATGCGCACATCCCTTACCGCGTCCCGGCCGCGCAGGAGCTGACGGCGCGCTGGGACGCCGTGCTCACCACCGTCTACCTCGTCTTCAGTGCGGGATACACCGCGAGCGGGGGGAGCGACCTGGTGCGTCAGCCCCTGACCCAGGAGGCGGTCAGGCTCGGGCGGCTGCTCGTGCGGCTGCGTCCCGAGGACCCCGGCGCGCTGGGGCTGCTGGCGCTGATGCTGCTGCAGGACTCGCGCCGTACCGCCCGCACCGACGACCGCGGTTTCGCCGTCCTGATGGCCTCCCAGGACCGCGCACTCTGGGACGCCGGGCAGATCACCGAGGCGCTGCCCCTCGTGCACGAGGGCCTGCGCCGGACGCCGTACCACCCCGACCGCTACGTCGTGCAGGCGGCGATCGCCGCCTGCCACGCCGTCGCCGCGACCTACGACGCCACCGACTGGCGAGCCATCGTCTCCTGGTACGACGTGCTGCTGGCTCTCGACCCGAGCCCGGTCGTCGCCCTCAACCGGGCCGCCGCCGTGGCCGGCCGCGACGGGCCGGCCGCGGCGCTCGCCCTGGTCGACGGGATCCGGGGACTGGGGGACTACGCCCTGTGGCACGCGACGCGGGGCGTCCTGCTGCGGCGGCTCGGGCACGACTCCGAGGCGGTGGAGGCCGACCGTCGGGCCGCCGACCTGCCCCTCAACGACGCCCAGCGGAGCCTGCTCCAGCCCTGACCAGTCTCAGCGCTCACGCCGACCCTCCGGCTCGCGCATCCGCGGGCACCTGCCCGCGAATGCGGCGGCGAGCCCCTTGGGGTTCGCGCATCTGGGGGCAACTGCCCGCGAATGCGGTGGGGAGCGCCGTGGGGCTCGCGGATCTGGGGGCAACTGCCCGCGGATGCGGACCCGGCCGGGTCAGGGTCCGAGTCGTCGCAGCCAGTCGACCAGCAGCAGCGAGACCTGGGCCGGGGCCTCTTCGGCGAGGAAGTGCCCGGCCCCGGCGATGAGGTGCTCCTCGTAGGGGCCGGCCGCGTAACGGCGGGAGCGGCGGTGGGTGGCGCGGGCGACGACGCAGCCGTCGTCGCGGCCCTGCAGCAGCAGGACCGGCACGTCGACGGGGGGTTTGATGCGACGGTTGAAGAGCGGGCCGTCCTGGCGCAGCTGGCTGCGGCCGAACCAGCGGTAGTGCTCGGCCGCGGAGTGGGCGACGAAGGGCAAGGCCATCGCCTCGCCGTACCGCTGGACGTCGTCGTCGGTCGGGAAGTCGCTGCCCGGCGAGGCCCAGCTGCGCAGGAGGCCCTCGACGTAGGTGTGGTCACGGACCATCTCGCGCTCGGGCAGGAACGGCCGCTGCAGGCCCAGGACGTAGCCGCTGGCCCGGCGCTGGCGCGGGTCGAGGAAGGAGGCCTTGCGGATGACGCGGGGGTGGGGCATGGAGAGCGCGCCCACGGCCCGGGCGACACCGGGCTGGAGGGTGGGTACGGTCCACGCGATGAAGGCCCCGAGTCCCTGCCCGACGACGACCGCCTCCTCCTCGCCGAGGGCGCGCACCACCCGGGCGGCGTCGGCAGCGCCGGCGTAGGTGGCGTATCCGCGCGGGGGCTTGTCAGAGGCGCCGAAGCCCCGCAGGTCCATCGCGGCCGCGCGGAATCCGGCGTCGGCGAGGGCGGTCAGCTGGTGGCGCCAGGCGTACCAGAACTGCGGGAAGTCGTGCAGGAGCAGCACGAGCGGGCCCTCGCCGACCTCGGCCACGTGGAAGCGGGTGCCCCCGGCCGACACGAAGCGGTGCTCCCACGGGCCGGGGATCAGGACGGAGGCGGCGTCGTTGCTCCCCGACGACGTCACGTGGCACTCATGGGCGGCTCACGAGTCGGCTCAGGCGCCGCCCGCACCGTTGCGTGGGTGCAGGGGCACCTCGCTGCGGGACGGCGGGGTGGCCGCCGCGTGCTCCGCACCCGAGCGTTTGGCGCTCTTCAGGGCGACGACGGTCTGCCCGACACCGGCAATAGCCTTCTCGGGCTTGGGATTGACCCGTTTGAGGGCGCGCACGCCGAGGGCGGCAGCGATGCCGGCGACAAGCAGGAGCACGACGGCCACGATGAGGAAGGCGAGCCAGGTCGCCACCACGAGAGCGAGGGCCCACGCGGCGGCGGTGAGCAGGAAGCCGAGGGCGAAGAGGCCGAAGAAGGCCGCGACGGCCAGCAGTGGCGCGCCGGTCTTGAGGTGGGCCAGCCCACCGGTGACCTCGAGCTTGGCCAGCGCGATCTCCTGCGAGACCAGACCCCGCAGGTCCTGGGTGGCCTGGGCCACCAGCTGCCCGATGCTGCGCTCGTTCGACCCCGAGCTGCGCTCGTGAGGTGCGTGATCCCGGCTGCTGTCAGCCGTGGTGGTCGTGTGGTCCAGGGTCACCGGGCTCTCCTCCCGCGCCTCGGCTCGGCCGATGGCGACTGACGTCGTACGACCCGGCACACCGGAGGGCGCGACGGGGGGATCTGTGCGATGAGCCTAACGAAGTCCGGCACCGGACGCGGGCACCGTGTAGATGTCGGGGACGCCGTCGCCGTCGAGGTCCTCGTTCTCCCGCTCGTGGACCAGCCGGTAGTGGCGGTTGCGTCGCCGCAGGACCACCGTGGCCAGCAGGGCGGCGAGCACCGACCCGACGAGCACCGCGAGCCGGGCGTGGGCGTCCTGGGCTGACCCTGGGCCGAAGGCGAGCTCGCCGATGAGCAGCGACACGGTGAAGCCCACCCCCGAGAGCAGGGACAGCCCGGCCACGTCGCTCCACGCGAGGTCGTCGTCGAGCTCGGCCCGGGTGAAGCGGGCGAAGAGCCAGGTGCCGCCGAAGATGCCTACGGCCTTGCCGACCACCAGCCCGACGACGACGCCGATGGCGACCACGTCGGTGATCGACTCGCTGAAGCCACCGCCGACGACCCGCACCCCGGCGGCGACGAAGGCGAAGACGGGTACGGCGACCCCGGCCGAGAAGGGACGCAGCTGGTGCTCGACCGTCTCGGCGAGGGTGAGCCCCTCGCTGTCGTAGGGTTCGCGGCTGACGGGGACGAGCAGCCCGAGCAGCACACCGGCGACGGTCGCGTGCACCCCCGACGCGTGCACCAGGGCCCAGGCCACCAGGGCGGGCACGGCCAGCGCGAGCGGGTGGTGGAGGACGCGGCGCAGGCGGCGCGACCGGCAGCCGAGGCGCAGCATGCCGGTGAAGACCGCCAGCGGGATCACGGCCAGTCCGAGGGCGAGGACGTCGACGCTGTCGGTGTAGAAGAGCGCGATGATGGTGATGGCGATGAGGTCGTCGACGACGGCGAGGGTCAGCAGGAAGCTGCGCAACGCCGACGGCAGGTGGGTGGAGATCACCGCGAGCACGGCGAGGGCGAAGGCGATGTCGGTCGCGGTGGGGATGGCCCAGCCCCGGACCTGGTCGCCGGAGCCACCGGCGATGACGACGGTCGCGGCATACAGCCCGGCGGGGAGCGCGACCCCGCAGACGGCGGCGGCGATCGGCAGGGCCGCCCGCGTGCGGTCAGAGAGGTCGCCGGTCACGAGCTCGCGCTTGAGCTCGATGCCGGCCACGAGGAAGAAGACGGCGAGCAGGCCGTCGGCCGCCCACGTCGCGAGGCTGAGGTCGAGGTGCAGGGCGGCAGGGCCGACGGTCAGGTCGCGCAGGCTCTCGTAGGCCGTGTGCCACGGCGTGTTGGCCCACACCAGCGCGACGAGGGCGGCTCCGAGGAGCAGGGCGCCACCGACGGTCTCGGTGCGCAGGGCGCCAGCGACGTAGTGGGCCTCCGGCCATGTGCCCCGGCTGAAGAGGCGCCGTACGGGGGCAGGGACGACGGCGTGGACCACCGCCGAGCCCGTGGAGTCCTGCGGGTCGTGGGGCGGGTCGTGGGGCGGGTCGTGGGGCGGGTCGTGCACGTCGATCTCGGGGGACGCGGGCTGGTCGTTCGGGCGGTCGTCGGGCACGACGGGCCTTTCGCAGGGTGCGGGCCGACCCAGGGCATCGCGGGTCGATGAGGACGTGGGGCGCTTCGCTCAGCGCGCCCCGTGCTCGCCGACCAGACTTCCCGGCACACCAGTGGTCCTGAGTCTACCGGGCGGGGACGTCTAGCGTGGTGGGGACCGGCACGGGTGGAGGCACCCCCGGGGTTGGTATGGAGGCGCCCGGGCGGTGACGACGACAGGAGCGACGATGAGCAGCACCGAGACCGACGTCTATCGCGAGGTGCCCGACGACCCGCAGGTGGGCGGGCGCGAGCTGCTGGTGCTCGAGGGCGTCCATGCGCGGATCAGCCCTCGCAGCGAGGTGCTGCGGCTGCTGCCGCACCGGGTGCGGCGAATGGTCGGTGCGTGGTGCTTCGTCGACCTATACGGACCGCGGCCCGTCGAGGATGGCGACAGCATGCACGTGGCCCCCCACCCGCACACCGGGCTGCAGACCGTGAGCTGGCTGGCGTCGGGGCGGGTGCGCCATCGTGACGCGCTGGGGTCGGTCGCCGACATCGTGCCCGGGCGGGCCGCGGTGATGACGGCCGGGCACGGCATCGCGCACAGCGAGGACGTCGTCGTGCCGGAGGTCGCGGGCGTCGATGGCGTCGATGGCGTCGATGGCGTCGGGGGTCCTGCGGGCGTCGAGGACGCTGCGGGGGTCGATGGCGTCGAGGGCGTTGCGAGGGCGGGGGAGTCGGTGCTCCACGGCGCCCAGCTCTGGGTGGCGCTGCCCGAGGGAGAGCGGGCGCGCGCCCGCAGCTTCGTCCTGCACGGGCCGGCACCGACCGTGGTCGTGGGTGGTCTCCGGGTCAGCGTCTTCACCGGTGATCTCGCCGGCGTCAGCGGGCCCGAGCGGGGGTTCACGCCGCTCGTGGGAGCCGAGCTGGTGCCGGGGGGCTCCGGGGGTCACGGTGACCCGGCGTCCGAGGTCGCCGGGGGTCAGGGTGACCAGGCGCGGAAGGCGAGGGGGACCTTGGGTCTCGACGCGGCATACGAGCACCTGCTGGCGCCCATGGCGGGCTCGGTGACCGTCGAGGGTGTGACCGTCGGGGCCGGACAGGGTCTCTTCCTGGGAACTGACCGGGAATCGTTCTCGGTCACCCTGTCGCCCGACGCGCGGGTGCTCCTGCTGGGGGGCGCGCCCTTCGAGGAGGAGATCGTCATGTGGTGGAACTTCGTGGCCCGCTCCCACGACGAGGTCGTCGCGGCGCGCGAGGCGTGGAACGCGGGGGGAGACCCGCGCTTCGGCGAGGTGGACTACCCGGGCGGTGAGCGGCTCACCGCTCCGCCGCTGCCGTCGGTGCGGCTGCGGCCGAGGGGTCGGCGCGGCAGGTCGACCTAGGAGACGGATTCGAGCAGCACGGCCGTCAGCGCCTCCGAGGCGCTCCACATCGGCCAGTGGCCGGTGTCGAGGGTCACGAGTCTCCAGTGCTCGGAGTCCAGCAGCGCGGCGACTTCGGGTGACGGATCCGCTTGCAGCGCAGTACATTTCACGTATGTAGTGCTCACCTCGCGCAAGGCCGCGCGCAGGCCGGTCCCGGCCGGGACCGCATCGGTGAGGGTGCGTCCGGGGTGCGGCTTGCTCCAGTCCTCGAAGAAGTGCACGTCTGCGTGGGCCAGGCCGTGACCCTCGAGCGAGTCGTGGGCCGGCGGCGGCCAGGCGCCGTCGTGCTCGGCCAGCAGGGCCAGCAGCCGTTCCCGGTCTTCGGGGCGGCCGAGGTCGGCGAACGACTGCCCTTCGACCGGCACGTTGGCGTCGACCAGCACGAGGTGACGGAGCCGGTCGCCGAGCTCGACGGCGGCCTGGCAGGTCGGGAGGCCGCCGTAGCTGTGGCCGACGAGCACGACGTCATACAGGTCGGTGCGCTCGACCACACCGATCAGGTCGTCGACGTGGTGACGAAGCCCGGTCACGGGCTGGTCGGCGCGGTTACCCAGCCCCGGGAGGGTCACCGGTAGCACGTCGTGGCCGGCGTCGAGCAGGCCGGTGCAGACCCTCTCCCACGCGTAGCCACCGAGCCAGGCGCCGGGCACGAGCACGAAGGTCGTCATGCCGAGGAGCCTAGAACTGGGGCAGGATGCTCCCTGCGTCGAGGGCCCGCCGGACGACCATTGCCTCGAGTGCTATGCCCTCAAAACCAATCAAACCGGGTATTCTGCCGAGGCAATGGTCGTCGGGCGGTCCGGACGTCGAGGCGTGCGGGCCTGTGGATGACCATCGGGGGTCGCGCTACGGGTGCGGCAGGGTGGGGTCCGTGCGCGTGACCAACCCCTACCCGCTCCCCATCCGCCTGGCCAGGCTCGGCGGGGTGGCGACGCGTGCGGGCTTGCGGCAGCTCGGCACCCGCGACGAGATCGAGTCGGCGTTGGCAGCGGGAGGGATCGTGCGCCTGGCACGGGGGAGGTATGCCCTGCCCACCGGGACCGCCGCGCGCATCTCCGCGCACCGGTTGAGCGGCGTCGCGGTCGAGCTCAGCGCGGCCGCCCACTGGGGGTGGAGCACCACGTGGCAGCCCCACCAGCCTGTCGTCGCCGTACCGAGGGGGCGCCGGGTCGGGGGGTCGGCACGGGAGGCGGCGACGACCCGCTGGCGCACCTACCCGCCGGGGGAGCTGGTCGACGGCTGGGTCACCACCCCGTTGCGTACGGTGCTCGACTGCGCCACGTCCCTGCCCTTCGCCGAGGGGCTCGCGGTGGCCGACTCGGCGCTGCGCAGCCGGATGGTGAGCCGCCGCGACCTGGGGCGCGCAGTCGGGACGGCGCCGTTGCGCGGCCGCGCCGCACTGGGCGCCGTCGTCCGCTGCGCCGACGGTCGCGCCGCGAACCCCTTCGAGTCCACCGTGCGCGCTGTCGCCCTGCAGGTGCCGGGTCTCGTGGTCGTCCCCCAGGGCGCATCGAGTCGCGACGTACGGGGCGGTTCGTCGGCAACGTCGACCTCGCTGACGAGGCCCTGCGCATCGTCATCGAGGCGGACAGCCACGAGTTCCACTCCGACAAGGAGCAGTTCGAGAGGGACTGCCTGCGCTACGACGAGCTCGTGGTCGACGACTGGATGGTGCTGCGGGTGGCCTGGCTCCACGCGATGAAGAAGCAGACGTGGTTGCGCGACCTCCTCGTGGCGGCGGTGGACCTGCGCAGCCCCGGGCGCGCGGCCGCCTGAGGGCTGACGGCAGGCGGGCGTCGGCGGGGTTCTGCACGCCCGACGACCATTGCCTCTGGCTGTATGCCCTCAAAAGCCATCAATCACGGCATCCTGACGAGGCAATGGTCGTCCGGCGTGCGGGCCGGCGGGCGGGCGAACCGGTCGGGCGGTCGAGGCGTGCGGGCGGGGCTCTGCCTGGCGCTCGAGGTGGACATGTGTTCGAATGACCCGGTGAGGTGGAGCGGTCAGCAGCTGGCAGCAGTCGATGTCGCGGCGCCACCGTTGCTGCCCGGCCTCGCCGCGATGCCGGGGCTGGTGCGGTCGGTGACGACGCCGGAGTTCGCGGGCGTGACCTTCCACGAGGTGCTCGCCCGCAGTGCGCTCAACAAGGTGCCGGCCGCCTCGGGGGTGCCCTTCGACTGGACGGTCAACCCCTACCGCGGCTGCACCCACGCCTGCGTCTACTGCTTCGCCCGCAGCACCCACCGCTACCTCGACCTCGACACCGGGGCCGACTTCGACAGCCAGGTCGTGGTCAAGGTCAACGTCGCCGAGGTGCTGGAGCGCGAGCTGGCCCGCCGCAGCTGGGCCCGCGCGCACGTCGCGCTCGGCACCAACACCGACCCCTACCAGCGGGCCGAGGGGCGGTACCGGCTGATGCCAGGCGTCATCTCGGCGCTCGCCGACTCCGGCACGCCTTTCAGCATCCTCACCAAGGGGACGCTGCTCCGGCGCGACCTGCCCCTGCTCGTCGAGGCGGCTCAGCGGGTGCCGGTCGACCTCGCGATCTCGTGCGCGGTGCACGACGAGGCGCTGCACGGCTCCCTCGAGCCCGGCACCCCGAGCCCGGCGGCGCGGCTGGCCACGGTGCGGGCCGCGACCGACCTCGGCTTCGACGTGGGGGTCTACCTCATGCCCGTCCTGCCGCACCTGACCGACTCCGACGGGCACCTCGACGCTGCGCTCGAGGCGATCGCCGCGTCCGGGGCGGCCTTCGTCGGCCACACCCCGCTGCACCTGCGCCCGGGGGCTCGCGAGTGGTTCCTCGGATGGCTGGCACGGGAGCAGCCGCACCTCGTGGCGCCGTACCGGGAGCTGTATGCCGGTGGCTCCTACGTCGCGCGCCCCTACCGCGAGTGGCTGGCGACCCGCTTCGCCGCGGCCGTCCACCGGCACGTGCTCGACCGCCCCCGCCCACCCCGCTCCGACCGCTTCCGCACCAGCGGCACCTGGGGTGCGGCCGCCTGGCGCGACGGCGCCCTCCCGGGAGCGGTCGCGGCGGCGGACCCCCCGGCGACCCTGTTCTGACCGCACCCTCTGTGTCGCCCTCGTGACGGGTCCGGGCTAGAACGTCGCGGTACGGCGCGACGTTCTACCCCGCTGCGCGCCCCCCGTCCTACCCCCGTCCCACCCCCACATCCCGCCCCCACGTCCGGCCCCCACGCGACGACGACCGCCGCCCCACCCGGGGCGACGGTCGTCGTACAGCAGTACCTCGGGGCTCAGTCCTCCGAGCCACCGGAGTTGACGCCGCTCTTGATCAGGTCCATCACCGACGAGTCGGCCAGCGTCGTGACGTCGCCGACCTCGCGGTTCTCGGCGACGTCGCGCAGCAGCCGCCGCATGATCTTGCCGGAGCGGGTCTTGGGCAGCTCCTTGACGATCATGATCTGCCGCGGCTTGGCGATGGGGCCGATCTCCTTGGCGACGTGCCCGCGCAGCTCCTGCACGAGCTTCTCGCCCTCACCGGGCTGGTCGGCCAGCTCGACGGCGTCGCCGCGCAGGATGACGAAGGCGCAGACCGCCTGACCCGTGGTGGCGTCGGCCGCACCGACGACGGCCGCCTCGGCGACCTTCGGGTGCGAGACGAGGGCCGACTCGATCTCGGTGGTCGACAGCCGGTGACCCGACACGTTCATGACGTCGTCGACCCGGCCGAGGAGCCAGATGTTGCCCTCCGCGTCCCTCTTCGCGCCGTCACCGGCGAAGTAGAGCTTGTCGAAGCGCGACCAGTAGGTCTCCTTGTAGCGCTCCGGGTCGCCCCAGATGCCGCGCAGCATCGCCGGCCACGGCTTGTCGATGACGAGGTAGCCGCCGCCACCGTCGGGCACCGACTTCGCGTCGTCGTCGACGACGTCGACCGAGATGCCGGGGATCGCCTTCTGGGCCGAGCCGGGCTTGAGCGCGGTGACGCCGGGCAGCGGGCTGATCATGATGGCGCCGGTCTCGGTCTGCCACCACGTGTCGACGATCGGGGCCTTGTCGGCGCCGATCACCCGGCGGTACCACATCCACGCCTCGGGGTTGATCGACTCACCCACCGAGCCGAGCACCCGCAGCGACGACAGGTCGAACTTCGCGGGGATGGAGTCGCCCCACTTCATGCAGGTGCGGATGGCGGTGGGCGCGGTGTAGAAGATCGTCACCTTGTACTTCTCGATGATCTCCCACCACCGGCCCTGGTGCGGGCTGTCGGGGGTGCCTTCGTACATGACCTGCGTGGCGCCGTTGGCCAGCGGGCCGTAGACGATGTAGGAGTGGCCGGTGACCCAGCCGATGTCGGCGGTGCACCAGTAGACGTCCGTCTCCGGGTGCACGTCGTGGACGATCGAGTTGGTGTAGGCCACCTGGGTGAGGTAGCCGCCGGTGGTGTGGAAGATGCCCTTCGGCTTACCCGTGGTGCCCGAGGTGTAGAGGATGAAGAGCGGGTGCTCGGCCTCCATGCCCACCGGCACGTGGGTGTCGGCGGCCTTCTCGAGGGCCTCGTCCCACCAGATGTCGACGTCGGTCCAGGCGACGTCCTGGCCGGTGCGCTTGACCACGAGCACGTGCTCGACCCCGGTGTCCTCCTTGGCGAGGGCCGCGTCGACCGCCGGCTTGAGGGCGGACGGGGCGCCGCGACGGTAGCCGCCGTCGGCGGTGATGACGACCTTGCAGCCGGTGTCCTTGATCCGGGTGTTGAGGGCCTCGGCCGAGAAACCGCCGAAGACGACGGAGTGCGGGGCGCCGATGCGGGCGCAGGCCAGCATGGCCACTGCCGCCTCGGGGATCATGGGCAGGTAGATGGCGACCGGGTCGCCCTTCTTCACGCCGAGGTCGAGCAGCACGTTGGCGGCCTTCATCACCAGCGTCTGCAGCTCGGCGTAGGTGATGTCACGCGTGTCGTCGACCGGCTCGCCGACGAAGTGGATCGCGACGCGGTCACCGTGGCCGGCCTCGACGTGCCGGTCGACGCAGTTGTAGGCCGCGTTGAGCTCGCCGTCCTCGAACCAGGTGGCGAAGGGGGCGTTGGACCAGTCGAGGACCTTGGTGAAGTCCTTGCTCCAGGAGATGCGGCTGCGGGCCTGGTCACCCCAGAAGCCCTCGTAGTCGGCGGCGGCGGCGTCGTACATCTCCTGCGTGCCGTTCGCCTGCGCGGTGAACGCCGGGTCGGGTGGGAACGAGCGTTCCTCGTGGCTGAGGTTCTCGAGGGTCGAAGCGGACACGGGCATCCTCCGGCGTCGGTGCGGGTGGGTCTGCCCCTGAGTCAACTCCCTGCACGTCACGGCATTCAAGGGGGGTGGGTGTGACACCCGACGAACGGGGTGTAATCCTCGACCAACGGGCAGGCCAAACCGACCGACCGTGCGGCAACGGATGGTGAGGTATGAGAGACGTCACCTACTGGATCGTCAATGGCGCGGTCGCGATGGTCTTCCGGCTGCTCGGTGTGCGCTTCACCGTGCGGGGCGAGGAGCACATCCCGCAGGAGGGCGGGGCGGTGCTCGCGAGCAACCACGTCTCCTACCTCGACTTCACCTTCGTCGGCCGGGCGGCGCGACGGCGCGGACGGTTCGTGCGCTTCATGTCGAAGGAGGCGGTCTTCGACCCGCCGGTCGTCCGCTCGGTGATGCGGGCCATGGGCCACATCCCGGTCGACCGCAGCAACGGGGTGGCGGCCCTGCGCACCGGGGTGCGCACAGCCCGGGCCGGCGAGGTCGTGGGGGTCTTCCCCGAGGCGACGATCAGCCGGTCCTTCACCATCAAGGCGGCGAAGGCCGGCGCGGCGGCGATCGCCATCTGGGAGCAGGTGCCGCTGGTGCCCGTGGTCGTCTGGGGTGGGCAGCGTCTCTACACCACCGGACCGCGGTGGAGCCTGCGCCGCGGCAAGGCCGTCACCGTGCTCGTCGGCGAGCCGATGCACCCCGGCCCCGACGAGGACCCGTACGTCGTGACCGCGCAGCTGAGCGCGCGCCTCGAGGCCCTGCTCGAGCAGGCGATGGACGACTACCCCCAGACCCCACGGGACGCGAAGGACCACTGGTGGGTGCCCGCCGTGCGCGGCGGGGCCGCCCCCACCCGGGAGGTCGCGCACGAGCTCGAGCAGGAGTCGCTGCAACGCCGCGAGGCGGCCCGCACGGCCAAGCGCCAGGCGGCCCTCGACGGCCGCGACAAGGCCTGACCGCTCGTACGGCGAGCGTTCCGTCCCGGATCCGGGCGGTCCCGGGTGGACGGTCCTGGGTGAACACGAGCGGTCCTGCGTGAACAGTGGTTGAACGACACAACGAAAGGCTGTTGCACCCGGTCGACGACCACGAGAGTGGTCCCATGACAACCGCTACGGTCATCCTCGCGCTCGTCGTGGTGACGGCCCTCGCCTTCGACTTCACCAACGGCTTCCACGACACCGGCAACGCCATGGCGACCTCGATCGCCACGGGAGCACTGCGCCCGAAGGTCGCGGTCGCCCTCTCGGGCGTGCTCAACCTCGTGGGCGCCTTCCTGTCGGTCGAGGTGGCCCTCACCGTGACGAACGCGGTCATCAACGTCCAGGACAGCAAGGGGCTGCCGCTACCGGCGTTCACCGCCGACGGCGGGTACGCCCTGTTGCTCATCGTGCTCTGCGGCCTCGTCGGCGGGATCGTGTGGAACCTCCTGACCTGGCTGCTCGGCATCCCCTCGTCGTCGTCCCACGCCCTCTTCGGCGGCCTCATCGGTGCGGCCGTCGCCGCCCTCGGCTTCAGCGGGGTCCACTGGGTCGGCTCCGGCACCAAGCTCGACGGGGTGGTCGGGAAGGTGATCCTCCCGGCCGTCGCCTCGCCGTTCATCGCCGGCCTCGTCGCCGCCCTCGGCACGTGGCTGGTCTACCGGGTCACGGCCGGTGTGGCCCAGCGCTTCACCGACAACGGGTTCCGCTGGGGTCAGATCGGCAGCGCCTCGCTGGTGTCCCTCGCCCACGGCACCAACGACGCCCAGAAGACGATGGGCGTCATCACCCTGGCCCTGATCGGCAGCGGCCACTGGAGCGACACCAAGAGCATCCCCTTCTGGGTCAAGCTCGTCTGCGCGCTCGCCATCTCGGCTGGCACCTACCTCGGCGGGTGGCGGGTGATCCGCACCCTCGGCAAGGGGCTGGTCGAGATCTCGCCGCCTCAGGGCCTGGCCGCCGAGAGCGCCTCGGCCGCGGTCATCCTCTCCTCCAGCCACCTCGGCTTCGCCCTGTCGACCACCCACGTCGCCACCGGATCCATCCTCGGCACCGGCCTCGGCCGCAAGGGGGCGGAGGTGCGGTGGAGCGTCGCGCTGCGGATGGTGGCGGCCTGGCTCATCACCCTGCCTGCCGCCGCGGTCGTCGGCGCCGTGATGTGGTGGCTGGGGCACCTCGTCGGTGGCGTGGCCGGCGCCGTCGTCGTGTTCCTCGTCCTCGTCGGCCTGGCCTCGACCATCTACGTGCGCTCGCGCCGGCAGCCGGTGCACTCCGGCAACGTCAACGACGAGTGGGAGGCGCAACCCGCCTCCGAAGGCGCCCGTCAGAAGGAGGTGGCCCGGTGAACCAGGTCGCGCTCGCCCTGCAGGGCTCGTGGAAGGTGCTGCTCGCCAGCCTCGTCCTCGGTGCCGGTCTGCCGCTGGTCTTCGCCGCGGGCATCCGCTCCATGGCGTACGGGTATGGAGGGGCGGCTGAGGCCGACACTGCCGCGCGCCCCCACCCCGTGGGTCGCGTCCTGGCCGCTCTCTGCTTCCTGGTCGTCCTCGCCGGGGTGGCCCTCGGCATCACCATCGTCGTCGCCTCGGGCTTCGGCAAGGCGGTCTCCTTCGCGCACATCTACCCGACGCTCGTCGCCAAGTAGGGACCCGACATGCCGCTCAACAACCGGCTCCGCGACGTCATCGACTGGCTCGTCGCGGGCTACCCCACGGGGATCCCCCCCAAGGACTACATCCCCGTGCTCGCCCTGCTGCGCCGCCGCCTCACCGAGGACGAGGTGCGGGAGGTGGCTCAAGAGATCGCGGCCCGCTACCCCTCGGGCACGACCACGGACATCGCCGTGGGCATCTCGAAGATCACCGACGCCCTCCCCTCGGAGGACGACGTCTCCCGCGTCGAGGCGCGCCTGAGCCAGGACCACGGCTGGCCGGGCGACGTGGTACCCCAGCCGCCACCGGCAGGTTGAGGTGACGTCACGTCCCTGACGTCACGTCCCTGACGTCACGTCCCTGACGTCACCTCCCTGACGTCACCTCGTTGACGTCACCTCCTTGTAAGGCGCGTTCGCCCCCCGCTCCGGCGGGTTGCCGACAAGCATGGGCTCATGACTGCGCGCCTCCCGTCCTCCCGTCCCCAGCCCCGCCGTCGGCGTGTGGACGTGGCCTTCGCCGGGCTGGCCCTCGCCCTGACCCTGGCGGCCTGCTCCGGGAACGCCGCGGACGGGGTCGCGACTCCGGCAGCCGGAGGGGCCTCGTCGTCCGCACCGGCCGCCACCTCGTCCTCGGGCGGCGACACCTCCACCCCGTCCGGCCGGCCCGCGGTCGGCACCACCCCTGCCGCGAGCGCTGCCGTGCCCGCCCTGCTCCAGTTCACCGCGCCCACGGTCGCCGGTGGTGAGCTCGACGCCCGCTCCCTCGCGGGTCGTCGTACGGTGTTCTGGTTCTGGGCGCCCTGGTGCACGATCTGCGCCCGGTCCGCGCCCGGCGTCGCCGCCGCGGCCGCCCAGTTGGGTGACGCGGTGCGGGTCATCGGCGTCGCGGGGCTGAGCTCCGACGCCGGGTCGATGAGCCGCTTCGTCCAGCAGAACGGTGTGGGCACCCTCACCAACCTCGCGGACACCGGTGGTGACGTCTTCACCCGCTTCGGCGTGACGCAGCAGGACACCTTCGTCCTCGTCGACGAGACCGGCAAGGCGACGACCGTCGCGGCGTACGGGCAGGACGTCGACCTGCCCGCGCTCGTCGCGTCCACCTTCCGCTGAGGGGGCGACGATGACGACGGCCACCCTGGCCCTGGCTCTCGGAGCGGGTCTGCTCGCCGCCCTCAACCCCTGTGGCTTCGCTCTCCTGCCGGCGTGGATGGGTCTGGTGCTGCAGGGGACCGGCGAGTCAGGCGCAGTGCGGGCCAGCGCCCGGGCCGTGCTCATGGCGGCGCAGATGACCCTGGGGTTCGTGCTCGTGTTCCTCACGTTCGCGGTGGTGGCCGTCCCCCTGACGCTGTCCCTCGAGCGCTTCCTGCCGTGGGCGACGGTCGTCGTCGGGCTGATGCTGGTCGGGCTCGGCGTCTGGTTGTTGCGTGGGCACGAGTTCGGCCTGGCGGTGCCCGGTCGTCGCGCGGTGACACCCGGCTCGGGTCGTTGGTCGATGGTGGCCTATGGAGTCGGCTACGCCCTGGCCTCCCTCTCCTGCACCGTCGGGCCGTTCCTCGCCGTCCTCGCCTCGACGACCCGGTCGGGAGGTGTCGGGCCCGCGGTGCTCGTCGTGCTCGCCTACACGGCGGGCATGGGCCTGCTCGTCACCGTGCTCGCGGTGGCGGTCGCCACGGCCCGCACCGCCCTGGTCGTGCGCATGCGCCGGCTCACCTCCGTGGTCGGGCGGGCCAGCGGTGTCCTCCTGCTCGTCGCCGGCGCGTATGTCGCGTGGTACGGCGCCTACGAGGTGCGGGTGCTGGGCGGAGCGGGCACGAGCGACCCGGTGGTGGACGTGGCGCTGACGGTCCAGGCAGGGCTGGCGCGCACGGCTGTGGAGGTGGGCCCGGTCCGGCTCCTGCTCGTGCTCGTCGGACTCAGCCTGATGGTGGGGCTGGGTTCGCTCCTCACCCGGCGCGGGAGGACCAGGCGTGCTCAGCGCACCGCCGAGGCGGCGTCGACCACGCCGTTGCCGTAGTAGCTGTTGAGGGCGAGGCCGCCGAGGCAGGCCGGGCCGCCGGGGCTCGGCGAGCAGGCCTGTGCGTCGGCCTCGGCCGCCAGGGTCGTGAGCAGCTGGGCCGGCTTGTAGCCGGGGTGGGCCGACCTCATCAGCGCGAGCACCCCGGCGACGTGCGGCGAGGCCATCGAGGTGCCGCTCAGCGTGCCGTAGCCGTTGCCGGGCAGCGTCGAGAGGATCGCCGACCCTGGCGCCGCCACGTCGATGACGCCGTTGCCGCGGTTGGAGTACGACGCCAGGGTGCCGGTCGTCGTCGTCCCGACCCTGGCCAGCGCGGACACGGCGGCGACGCCGGGCAGCTCGGCAGGCAGGTCGTGGCACGACGGGTTGAGGGTGCGCGCGACCGGAGTGCCGTCGTCGGGGCTGCCGAAGTCGGTGGTCTTGCGGGCCAGGTCGACCGACGAGTTGCCGGCGGCTGCGGCGTGGACGACCCCCCGGGAGGTCGACCAGGCCACGGCCCGGCGGAGGGCCTCGGCCGGCACCGACTGCTCGGGCTGGTCGTCGCAGTAGAACTCGAAGGGGTCGACGAAGTAGCTGCTGTTGGTCACCTCCATGCCCCGGAGCCCCGCCCAGACGAAGCCGCAGATCGCGTACTCGGGGTAGATGAAGCCGGCGTCGTTGACGACCTTGACCGAGGCCAGGCGCACCCCCGGCGCGACCCCGACGATGCCGATCCCGTTGCGGGCGGCGGCGATCGTGCCCGCGACGTGCGTGCCGTGGGGGCTGGTGGTCGGCAGCCACCCCGTGGCCGAGGTGTCGGGGCGGCCGGCGTCGGTGCAGTTGACCGAGTCGGCCGCGTCGATGTTGGGCGCCAGGTCGGGGTGGCTGGCGTCGACACCGCTGTCGAGCACCCCCACCACCACGGTTGGTGAGCCGTCGGTCGTGAGGTGCGCCGTGTCGGCCGTGATCGTGGTCAGGTCCCACTGGGAGCCCTCGCGGGGGTCGGGGACGGGGACGGCCGCCACGCTGGTCGCGTGGCGACCGGCAGGCGAGACCCGTGGCGCCCCAACGGCTCCTGCCGCGGCACGGGCGGTCCCGGTCACCGACCAGGGGGCGGCGACGGCGGCCGGGGTGCCTTCGGTGACGGCGACCGTCCGGGTGGGTTCGGCCCCTCCGACGGTGCCCGCCGAGAGGGCGACGACCCGCGAGCGGAAGGCCGCCCGGTCGGAGTGGGCGATGACGACGCCGATCTGCGGCCAGGCCTGCACGACGACGCCGCCAGCCAGCCGGACGGCCCGCTTGACGGTGGCGATGTCCTGGGGCCCGGCGACGGTCGCGTTGACGACGTAGCTCATCAGGAGCCCGTCGGGGGTGGTGATCGGCACCGGCGTCGACTGCGCGGCGACCACCGTGGCCACCGCGCTGGTGCCGCGCGTGGCGCTGGTGGCAGTGGTGTCTCGCGTGGCGCTGGTGGCGCTGGTCGCACCCGTGGCGCCGGTGGCGGGTAGCGCGGACAACGTGGCAGCGACTGCCGCGACGACGAGGGTGGCGCGTCGGGCGGACGAGCGTGAGGTCACGGGTGGCTCCTTGGGCGGCAGCGGTCGGCTCGGCAGCAGGGTGGGGCATCCTCGTCCCGACCGCCGCGTCCATCCTGACGGGTCGGCGGTGTCTGCGCAGGCGGAATGCCCGAGCCAGCCCGGTTAGGGTGTGCGGGGCGGGCAGGGGGCCGTGGCTCGGGGCCATCTGACCGGAGCAGGGAGGGGAACGGTGCTCGCGAGGACGGCCTGGCGGTGGTGTGCCCGCCGCTGGCTCGGGCTGGTCGCCGTGGCTGCCGTGGTGGTCACCGTGGGCATCGTCATCGGGCCGGAGCTGGTCGGGCGCGGGCTCCTGGTCGACGTCAACCTGCTCACCCGGTTTGCCCCGTGGTCGGCCGGGGGCACCCACATCGCCGACACCAACACCTGCCGCTCCGACACCGTCGACAACATCCTGCCGGGCATCGCCGAGGTGAAGCGCTCGCTGCTCGCCGGCCGCTACCCGCAGTGGGACCCCTACCCGGTCGGCGGCGTCACCCTGGCGACCCCCAACGTCGGCCAGTTCAGCCCTCTCGCGCTCCCGTACTACCTGCTCCCGCTCTGGCTCGCTCCCGCGTGGGTCAAGCTGGCCGAGATCGGGGTGATCCTCGCCGGCACCGTGGCCCTGCTGCGGAGGCTGCGGCTCGAGTGGCCACTCGGCATCGTCGCCGGCCTGGCGTACGCGACGTCCGGCTACATGGTCGGTTGGAGCAACTGGCCGCAGAGCCGCGTGGGCGCCTTCATCCCGGCGCTCTTCTGGTCAGCGGAGCGGCTGGTGCAGGAGCGCCGGGCCCGCAGCGCCGTCCCCGTCGCCCTCGTCGTCGCGGCGATGCTCCTCGGCGGCTTCCCGTCGGTCACCGGCATGGCGCTCTACACCGCCGTCGTCTGGGTGCTCGTCCGGCTCCTCGTGACCCACCGCCGCGCCTGGAGAGAGGTGGCCCGCGGCGTCGCCGTCGGTGCCCTCGGCATCGCGCTGGGCGCGATGCTGTCCGCCTTCCAGCTGCTGCCCTTCCTCGACCAGCTGCGCCACCTCGACCTCAGCTACCGGGAGGGGTACGGTGCCTCGCACGAACCGGTGCAGACCCTCGTCACCCTCGTGGCACCGGGGAGCCAGGGTCTGTGCATCGGCGGTCAGGGCCCCGCTCCCGTCATCCCGATCGAGTCGGTGACCTACGTCGGGGCCGCGACGCTCGTGCTGGTCCTCGTCGCGGCGCTCCTGCCGGCCCGTGTGCCCTCCGTACGGCGTGGTGTCACGCCCCTGCTCGTCGGCACAGTCGTCGTCATCCTGTCCGCGGGGTGGTTCGGCGGGCCAGTGCTCGCTGTCCTGCGGCAGCTGCCCGTCTTCTCCAACAACCCCATCGCGCGGATCCGGGCCGTCCTCGACTTCCTCCTCGCCGTCCTCGCCGCGCTCGGGCTGCGACGCCTGCTCGGCCCGCGGCCGGTCGGGCGGCTCGGGCGTCGGCTCGGGTGGAGGGGGCGTCGGCTCGTGTGGCAGGGAGTCCTCACGGTCGCCGTCGTCGCCGTCGCCGTGCTGTCGATGGTCACGGGGGTCGCCGACGCACGGCGCTACGGCTACGTCGACGTCTTCGTGCCAGCAGTCCTGGGCGCGACGGCAGTCGGTCTGGGAGCCCTCGCCGCGGTCGTCGTCGCTCTGCGCACGACCGGCATCCTCCGCCGTCTCGCCGTGGTCGCCGTGGTCGCGCTCGTCGTCGGCCAGGGCACGTCCTTCGCTGCGGCCGACCTCGGCGGGAGCTCCCGCGACAGCTTCTACCCGGTCACCCCGGTGCACGCCTACCTGCAGGCGCACCTCGGGGGGGAGCGCTTCGGCACGACGGACTTCATCGGCTACGCCTCGACCGCCCCGTGGTACGAGCTGCGCACCCCGGTGGGTCACCAGTTCCTCGACGTCGCCTGGCGCGACCTGCTCCAGGCGACCGACCCCGACGTGCAGATCGTCCCGACGCTCACCGACTTCACCTCGCGCAACCTGCCCCTCTCGCGGGTCGGCAACGACCCGCTTCTCGACCGCCTCGCCGTGCGCTACTGGATGGCCGCCGACACCCTCGTGCCGGGGACGGTGCGGGGGCCGAGCGGAGTCGATGGGCAGGTGCCGGTGGAGTCGGGCGTGGCCCTGCGCTGCTCGCTCCCGGCCGGGCCCACCCGGGGCGTCGTCGTCACGACCGTGGCGCCGTTGACGGCCAGCGGTCCGGTGCCGGCCACCATCTCGGTCGAGGTCGACACCGCTGCAGGCCCGGTCACCGGCGGTCGCGTCCTGACGGCGACGGAGACCACGACGGGGACCACGACGGGGACCACGACGGGGACCACGACGGGGACCACGACGGGCACGACGAGTGGTGCGGCGACGACGAATGGCACGGCGAGCGGCACGGCGACGACGGGGGCCACCCCGGTGGTCGTGCCCCTCCCCGGGGAGGGCCTGTCAGGCGAGGGGCCACTCACCGCCCGGGTGACCCTGCGAGGGGTGGGAGCCACCGCGCTCGCGGCGGCCGGGGGAGCCCTGGCCTGCGGGACGGTCGGGCCGGCCGACGACGGGCTGGTGCTCGTGCAGTCCGCTCCGGGAGCGACGCTGTGGGAGCGTCCGAGCAGCCTGCCTCGGGTGCGCTGGGCCTCGCGGGCGCTGGTCGTGCCCGAACCCGGCCAGCAGGTGGCCGACCTCAGCTCGGGGGTGCCTCGCGACACCGTGCTCCTCGGCGCCCCCGTCACCGCCGGGGTGGACGAACGGGCCGGAGTTCCCGGGGCCGCCGCACGGCCGGCGGGGGTACGGGTCACCCGTGACGTCGGAGGCGACGTCGAGGCGGTCGTCGACGCCCAGGCCGACGGTTACCTCGTGGTCGCCGATGCGCTGGGGGCGCCGGGCTGGACGGCGACCGTCGACGGTCGGCCGATGGCCCTCGTCACCGCCGACCACGCCTTCGGGGCGGTCGCCGTACCGTCTGGCCGTCACACGGTCGCGGTCACCTACCGGGCCCCGGGCCTCGTCCTCGGCGCGGGACTCGGGTTGCTGGCTCTGCTCGCCTGCCTCGCCCTCGCACTGGGCGACCGGCTCCCCCGCATCCGCCGGGGGAGCCGGTGAACCGCTCAGTGGTTCGCGACCTCCTTCTCGGCGCCGCTGCCGGTCAGTGAGCGAACCTCCATCTCGGCGTACTTGCGGGCGTTGTACTCCCGCGACGAGATCGTGCCGATCCACCCGAGCAGGAAGCCCACGGGGATGGAGATGAGGCCAGGGTTGTCGAGCGGGAACCAGTGGAAGTCGATGCCGACGTCCTTGATCATCGCGGCCGACGTGCCGTTGGCGTTCCTCTTGCCGGAGACCACCGGGCTGAAGATGATCAGCACGAGGGCGGTGGCCAGACCGCCGTACATGCTGAACAGGGCACCCCGGGTGTTGAACCGCTTCCAGAACAGCGAGTAGAGGATCGTCGGCAGGTTCGCGCTGGCCGCGATGGCGAAGGCGAGGGCGACGAGGAACGCGATGTTCTGCCCGTTGGCGAAGATGCCGCCGACGATGGCGATCAGCCCGATGACGACGGCCGAGATGCGGGCGATCCGCACCTCGGAGTCGGCCGAGATCGTGCCCTTCTTGATGACCTCTGCGTAGACGTCGTGGGCGAAGCTCGCGCTCGCCGTGATGGTCAGCCCGGCGACCACCGCGAGGATGGTCGCGAAGGCGACCGCAGCGATGATCCCGAGCAGGAAGGTGCCGCCGAGCTCGAAGGCCAGCAGCGGTGCCGCCGAGTTGACTCCTCCGGGGGCCGCGAGGATGGTCTTCGAGCCGACGAGGGCGCCCGCGCCGTAGCCGAGGACGAGGGTCAGCAGGTAGAACCCGCCGATGATCCAGATGGCCCACTCGACCGACTTGCGGGCCTCCTTCGAGGTGGGCACGGTGTAGAAGCGCATCAGCACGTGGGGCAGGCCGGCGGTGCCGAGCACGAGGGCGAGCGACAGCGAGATGAAGTCGATCCTGGTGGTGGTGCTCTTGCCGTACTGCTTCATCGGGTTGAGGACGGCTTCGCTGCCGCTCTTGTCGACGGCGCCCTGGAAGACGCTGGAGAGGTTGAAGCCGTACTTCCCGAGGACCCAGACGGCCATGACGAAGGCGCCGATGATGAGCAGCGTCGCCTTGACGATCTGCACCCAGGTCGTGCCCTTCATCCCGCCGATGAGCACGTAGCCGACCATGATCACGCCGACGAGGACGATCACGAGGTTCTGGCCGGCGGTGCTGCTGATGCCGAGCAGGAGCGAGACGAGACCACCGGCGCCGGCCATCTGCGCGAGCAGGTAGAAGAAGCTCACGACGATGGTCGAGATGGCCGCGGCGATGCGGACGGGGCGCTGCTGGAGCCGGAAGCTCAGCACGTCGGCCATGGTGAAGCGGCCGGTGTTGCGCAGCAGCTCGGCGACGAGCAGCAGGGCCACGAGCCAGGCCACGAGGAAGCCGATGGAGTAGAGGAACCCGTCGTAGCCGTTGACGGCGATGGCCCCGGCGATGCCGAGGAACGACGCGGCTGAGAGGTAGTCACCGGAGATCGCGATGCCGTTCTGACGACCGGTGAAGGCGCGCCCCCCGGCGTAGTAGTCGGCCGCGGTCTTGTTGCTCCCCGAGGCGCGCAGCACGATGCCGATGGTGACGACGACGAAGATCGCGAAGATGGTGATGTTGACGGCCGGGCTGCCGACCTGGGTGGCGGCCGGCAGGATGGCGGGCAGGGCGGCGCTCGTCATGCCTTCCTCTCGATCTCGGCGGCGATGGCGTCGGCGGCGGGGTCGAAGACCCGGTCGGCCCAGCGCACGTAGTAGATGGTGATGGCGAACGTCGTCACGAACTGCAGCAGCCCGAAGACCAGCCCGACGTTGATGTTGCCGACCAGCTTGTGCGCCATGAAGCTGGGCGCGAAGGCCGCGCAGGCGACGTAGAGGAAGTACCAGGCGAGGAAGCCGCCGGTCAGGGGGAAGACGAACGCGCGAAACTTTCGTCGCAGCTCGGTGAACTCCGGAGACGCCTGGACTGCTTCGTAGTCCGTGGTGTCTTCGGTCCTGCTCGGAGCGTCGTTGCTCACGGACCACCTCCAGTGGTGAAGTCGTTGAGAATGGCGTCGGTCACCAAGACGTCCCCGGTGCCGTCGCCATCGTGGGCCCGCCCGCCGCCGCACGGAAGATCCCCGGCGGTGGACGGGACGGCCGTTCGCTGAGTGGGGGCTGGGTGTGCGCCCAGTGGTCGCCGACCGCGCCGAACGGAGGAGGTGGGTGAGCCCGGGGCGGCGGGGTCCGGTGAGGTCGCCCTGCTGGACGACGAGGCGATCGAGGTCAGTCCACCGGCGCGGAGCTGACCACGGCGACGCACGCCAAGTGATGCCGACGGCTCGTCACGGGTCTCTGACCGGCCTCGCGGCGGCCTCCCAGGGTTGGCCTGCAGACGGTCCCTGGAGGTCCTCGGGGGCGTGCAGCCGGACGAGGGTCTGCAGGGTGCTGGGGGGGATCCGCCCGGGGGTGGCCAGCGACACCACCACCGTGACCAGGAACGCGAGCGGGGCCGTCCAGGCAGCCGGTTGCGCCAGCAGGGCGCTGACCCAGCCTCCCCGCAACGAGGCACCGAGACCGGTGACCGAGGTGAAGGTGGCTCCGAGGGCGAGCACGCCGCCGGTGACGATCCCGGCGGCGGCCCCGGTCACGGACAGGCGCCGCCACCACACGCCGAGGATGAGCAGCGGGCAGAACGTCGACGCGGCGACCGCGAAGGCCAGTCCGACCGTGTCGGCCAGGCTGGTGTTGATGGTGAGCAGGCTCCCTGCATACGGAATCGCGACCGCGAGCACCGCAGCGAGCCGGAAGGACTGGATGCCGCGCAGGTCGCCTCCGGTGGCGCGGTGCAGCCGCGGGCCCAGCAGGTCCTGGTCGATCACGCCCGCCACGGAGATGGTCAGGCCCGACGCGGTGGACAGGAACGCGGCGAAGGCCCCACCGGCGAGGACCGCCGACAGCAGCCCCCCCAGCCACCCCGGGAAGACGGCCGACGGCAGCAGGAGGGTGACCGCGTCAGCGCGGAGCCCATCCGGGAGCGTGGGGACGTAGACGCGGGCGAGCACGCCGTACACGGGGGTGAAGACGTAGAAGAAGCCGAGCAGGGCGACCACGATGACGGTCGTACGGCGTGCGGCGGTGCCGTCGGGGTTGGTGTAGAACCGCACCAGCACGTGGGGCAGGCCCATCGTGCCGAGACAGAGCGCCAGCAGGGTGCTGTAGGTGGCGTAGGTCGGGTGCTCGCGCGCGCTGAACCCCGCCAGGGCGGCGTCGAACCCGGTGCCCGACGGTGGTCCTGGGTGGCCGGCGCGGAGCCACACCGCCAGCAGCACGAACGCCGGCACCGAGATCGCCGTGAGCTTGATCCAGTACTGCACCGCCTGCACCAGGGTGATCGAGCGCATGCCACCGGCGACGACGTTGGCGAGGACGACCACCGACACGACGAGGTTGCCCAGCGAGGGAGGCGCGCCCGTCACGGTCGCGAGCGCCAGACCGGCGCCCTGGAACTGGGGCAGGAGGTAGAGCCAGCCGATCCCGACGACCAGGGCGGAGGCGAGCAGCCGGATGCCGCGCGACTGCAGTCGCAGCTCGGCGAAGTCAGGGAGGGTGTAGGCCCCCGAGCGGCGCAGGGGGGCCGCCACCAGGACGAGGAGCACGAGATAGCCCACGGTGTAGCCCACCGGGAACCACAGCATGTCGGCGCCGAACGAGTAGACGAGCCCGGCGACGCCGAGGAACGATGCGGCAGAGAGGTACTCACCGCTGATCGCCGACGCGTTCCATCGGGCTGAGACACTGCGTCCGGCCACGTAGAAGTCGCTGGTCGTGCGGGACAGCCGCAGGCCGAAGGCGCCGATGACCAGGGTGACGAGGCAGACCAGGCTGATCGCCGCGACGCCGGCCGGTGACCTCATCGCCTAGTCACCACCGAGTCACCGTGGAGTCACCGCTGGAGTCACCGCTGGAGTCACCGCTGGAGTCACCGCTGGGTCATCAGGTCGGCGAACTCGCGCTCGATCCGACCGGACTGCCGCACGTAGATGCGCGCCGCGATGACGACGAAGGGGTAGATGAGGATGCCGATCACCAGCCACGGCAACGGGAGCAGGCCGACCTGCACGGTCCGTAGGCCGGGCGAGAGCCACAGCAGGGCGGGGACCCCGAACACCACGACACCGACGCCGAGCAGGATCGCCAGGGACAGCCGCAGCTGGGCCCTCAGCAGCGCCGAGAGGTAGACCTCCCCCAGGGCGGTCTGCTCGACCAGCTCCTGGGTGGCCGGGCGACGGGCGGCGGGGCGGCGGGCGTCCCGCCGCGGTGAGGTCACCCGCACCCGCCGCGGAGGCGTGGGAGCCCCGGGTGGTCGGTCGGGTGGTCGGTCGGAAGGAGCGGGGGGGCTCGTCACGGGTCATCGCCTCAGCGCGGGGCGGAGCGCAGGAGCCGGTCGCGGAGCGCCCGCGTATGGCGTCGGCTCACCTGCAGGTCGACCCCGCCGATGCGCACCCGGCAGTGACCGTCGTCCATCGAGACGGCGGTCACGTGCGCGAGGGACACGAGGGTGGACCGGTGGATGCGTGCGAAACCCACTGGGCCCCAACGCTCCTCGAGTGAGTTGAGGGAGATCCGCACCAGGTGCGACCCTTCGTCGGTGTGGAGGCGCGCGTAGTCCCCGTGTGCGGTGGCGTAGCGGATCCGGCTGCGCTGCACGAAGGTCGTCACCCCGCCGAGCTCGACGGGGATCGTCTCGTCCTCGGGCTCTCGAGGGGCCTCGGCGTCGGACCCTGCGTCGCGGCTGTCGCGCCGGTCGACGACACGCCGTACGGCCTCCGAGAGGCGGGCCTCGCGGATGGGCTTCATGACGTAGTCGGTCGCGGCCAGGTCGAAGGCGTCGACCGCGTGCTCGTCGTAGGCGGTGACGAAGACGACCTGGGGCCGCTGGGCGAACCGGGCGAGCACCCGCGCCAGGTCGAGGCCGTCGAGCCCCGGCATCGAGACGTCGCAGAAGACGACGTCGACCGAGGTGTCCTCGAGCACGCGCAGCGCCTCGGTGCCGGAGGCTGCGGTGAGGACGTCGTCGACGTGCGGGTCCTGGCCCAGGAGGAAGGTGATCTCGGCCAGGGTCGGGGCCTCGTCGTCGACGACCAGCACCTTCAGACCGGTGGCCCTCGGGGCCCCGGCCGAGGTGGTCGACGACGACGTCATTCCTGCCATGGTCCCTCGAGGCTAGTGGTGGACACGTCGGTGTGGACGCGAAGGCCGGCGGTGCACACCCTGGGCTAGTGGTCGACCCGCACACCAGGGGCGAACTTCGGCACCCGGAAGGTCACCTTCGTGCCTGCCCCGGGGGCGGTCTCGACGACGAGCCCGTAGCGGTCACCGTACGCCTGGCGCAGCCTCGCGTCGACGTTGCCGAGGCCGACGCTGTCGGCTTCGCTCTCTCCCGCGAGCACGGCGCGGATGACCTCGGGGTCGCTGCCCACCCCGTCGTCCTCGATGGTGATCTCGGCCTCCTGTCCGAGGTCGATCGCGGTGATGCTGACGTGGCCGACTCCCGGCTTGCGCTCGAGACCATGGCGGACCGCGTTCTCCACCAGCGGTTGCACCGCAAGGAAGGGCACCGCGACCGGGAGCACCTCGGGGGCGATGGTGAGCTGCACGACGAGGCGGTCGCCGAAGCGGGCCTGCTCGAGCACGAGGTAGCGCTCGATGTTGCGCAGCTCGTCGCGCAGGGTGGTGTAGGCGCCACCGCGTCGGAAGGCGTAGCGGGTGAAGTCGGCGAACTCGAGGATGAGCTCGCGCGCCCGGTCGGGGTCGGTGCGCACGAAGGAGCCGATCGCGCTGAGGCAGTTGTAGACGAAGTGAGGTGAGATCTGGGCGCGCAGCGCCCGCAGCTCCGCCTCCATCAGGTGGGTGCGCTGGCGCTCCAGGTCGGCGAGCTCGGCCTGGGTGGAGATCCACTGGGCCAGCTCCTCCGTCGCGCGCACCAGGCCGGTGGACACTGACGGGCCGTAGGCGGCGAGCACCCCGACCACGCGGTCGTCGGCGGTCACGGGCGCGAGGACCCCCGAGCGGATGGGGCAGCCGGGGTCGCCGCAGGAGATGTCGTCCTCACCCAGCACCACCGTGGCCCCTCCGGCGAGCACCGACGCTGCGTGCCGTACCACGTCGGGGCTGTGGTGCGACCCCACGCCGTCCCACGCGAGCACGACAGCGGGGTCGGTGAGCGCGATGGCCCGGCTCCCGAGCATCGGACGCAGCTGCCGGGTCGCCTTCGCCGCCGCCGCGGGGGTCAGGCCACCCCGCAGGTGGCGGGCGGCGAGGCTGGCGGAGTGCAGGGTCTCGTACGTCGCGCGGTCGACCTCGTCGACGAAGCGGCGGCGCCGGAGGAGGACCACGACCCCGACGGCCATGAGCACCACGAGGGCCGCGACGGCGGCGGCGACGACCAGGCTGGGGCTCACGCGGGCACTGTACGGCGCCGGGAGGCGAGAGCCGCGAGATGCGCGGCGGCAGGCAGGGCCGGTGCGCCCCGGACGAGGTCGTGGCGAGGCGGTGGCGAGGCGGTGGCGAGGCGGCGGCGAAGCGCCGACAAGGCGGTGGCGAGGCGGCGGCGAAGCGCCGACAGGGCGGGACGGGTGCCCCGGCTGGCTCCGTACGGGGCTCGGCTGGCTCCGTACGGGACCCGGCCGACCGGGCCGTAGGGTCGGACGCGTGACCGACCCTGCGGCCCTGCGAGCCTCTCTCGCCTCCCTGACCGGGCTGCCGGGCGTCGCCGAGGCGTCCGAGGCGGCCCGGGAGGCCTGCACCAGGCTGCGCTTCCACGAGGCGTTGCGCCGCCGCATCCCCGAGGCCGCAGCCGAGTCACGGGTGCGCGGGTCCCGGGCCAGTGCCGCACTCGAGGGGGCGTCCCTGCCGGTCGACGTCGTCCGCGACCGCGTGCGCGGCGCCGCACCCTGGCCGAGGGACCTCGATCCGGTCGACGCGGTGGTGCGGGCGGCGACCCGGGTGACGTCCGAGGCGGAGTCCCTCGCCGATCTCGTCTTCACGGCGCCGTTGCAGGTCGTCGCCCGCCTGCACGTGGCGGCGATGAGCGGGCTGCTGCCGGACGACCAGGTCGGCCGTCCGAGGCGGGACGGCGAGTCGGTGCGTGAGCTCGTCGACGTCGGTGAGGCGCCGCCCGCTGTCGTCGTCGACGCCCGGCTGGCCGCGCTGGCCGCCCTGCTCACCGCCCCCAGGGACGGTGTGCCGGTCGTCGTCCTCGCCGGTCTGGCGCACGCCGAGATCGCGACGGTCCGGCCGTTCGTGCGCGGCAACGGGCTGGTGGCGCGCGCGCTCGAGCGCGTCGTCGTGCGCGCGGGGGGGCTCGACCCCACGGGGGTCGCGGTGCCCGAGGTCGGCCACCTCGGGAGCGGGGCGGGCGGGGCGTCGGCCTACCTGGGGGCGCTGACGGCCTACGCGACCGGTGGGAGTGCCGGCGTCGCCCTCTGGCTGCGCCAGTGCGCCGAGGCCGTGGTCGTCGGGGCTGTCGAGGGAGAGGCGATCTGCGAGGCGGTCAGGGCTGGACGGCTGGAATGAGGGCGAACTGTCCTCTGCTCGGGGCCCAGCGTCAAGACTGGTTTCGGGGCGTGGAGGGGAGTACAACTGAGGACACGACCCCCAGGGTCGTGAACGACTACCGCAGTTATCTCGAGCACCCACGCGCGGCCAGTCCCTGTCTGGACCGTCGACCACCGGGCTTGTCCCGGAGCGACTCTACGGTGAAGTGCACGCTTGGTCACTCGCAGAAAGCTGCGGTTCGGTGGCACCCTCCCTCGGGAGGGTGCCACCTTTTTTTGTCGTGCACCCGGTGGCGGGATGCGGTCCTCAGCGGCGGTTTTACGACATGATCGTCGTCTAATGGCCTCAAATGGTGCGAGTCGGAAAAAGATAGTGGCGTCGTAATTGGTCAGGGGGCTCCCTGAGGGAGCACACTGGGGCTGCTCCCCTCAGGGGTTGAGCAACCGTTTCGCTGACTTCCCCCCGGTGTCAGCGCGACGGGGGCCCCCGCCGGATTACCGGCGGGGGCCATCTCCTTGTCCGGCCATCTCCTTTGTGTGGCCATCTCCTTTGTGTGGTCATCTCCTTGTGGGCCAACGGCAAATGACCCCTGTGACTCGGGGACCGCCCCGGCCCGGCGGCTTGCGTCCCCAGGGGTGGCCCCACGCCCCGTCGTCCACAGGGTGGCCGTCGGTTGCTGGCGGGGCTCTCCCACCGGCGGCAGCCTGACCGCATGACCTCATCCCCCGCGGTGTCCTTCCTCCCGTCACCCGTCGCGTCCTCCGGAGCGTCGACGTCCCCACCGTCGGTGGAGGCTGGCGCGCTCGTGGCGATGACCGGTGCCTCCGGTGGCCTGGGCGCCTCGGTGCTGACCGCGGCGTTGGCCCTCAGGGCGGTGGCCGCGGGTCGCACGGCGTGCGTGGTCGACCTCGACCCGCTCGGTGGAGGGCTCGACATCGTCATGGGTCTCGAGCAGACCGACGGCACCCGATGGAGTGACCTCGCGGCACTGGAGGGTGAGGCGGACGGCGAGTCGGTGCTCCGTACGCTGCCGGGCGCCGACGGCGTGCGAGTGCTCTCGCACGATCGTCACGGAACGGGGGTTCCCCCGTCCGTGGTGCAGGCCCTCGTCAACGCTCTTGTCATGGTGTGCGACCTCGTCGTGCTCGACCTGCCGCGCACCGGTCGGCTCCCGGTCGGGTCGTTCCCGCCCGATCTGCACCTGGTCGTCGCCGGCACGAGCCTGACCCAGGTCGCCGCCCTGTCTGCGCTCCTCACGAGCGCGGCGCTGGCCGACCCCGCGGCGGGACCGGGAGCACTGACTGGACGAACTGCCGTGCTGCTGCGGACCGGCGGGGCCGGTGGTGCCGACCCTGCGCAGATGGCACCACTGGTGCAGCGACAGCTCGGGACGACGGTGCTGGGGGTGATCCCCGACGACCGGTCGGTGCCGGCCGACCTCGTGCGCGGGTTCCCTCCGGGGCGTCGGTCAGGACCCCTCACCCGGGCCCTCGACCCGCTGCTGCTCGAGGTGCTGCAGAGCCGATGGGCGGGCGCGGCGTGAGCTCGCGCTTCGATGACGACAGCCCTGTCTGGCAACAGATCCGGCGGGGGATCGCCCCGGGAGGCGAGGCCATCCACGCCGTGGCGACGACAGGTCTGGCCACCCTGGGAACGGTCGGGGTCCGCGGTCTCGACACCGACCTGCGCTCACAGCTGCTCGGCGCCGGCCCCCTCGAGCCCCTGCTCGCAGAGCCCGGTGTCACGGACGTCGCGGTCAACGGCGACGGTTCGGTGTGGGTCGACCGCGGTGACGGTCTGAGGCGCCTCGACCTCGACCTCGGCGACGCCGAGGCGCGGCGCCACCTCGTGGTGCGGCTGGCCGGTCTGGCCGGACGCCGGCTCGACGAGACGGCGCCCTACGTCGACGGGCAGCTGCCCTCGGGAGTGCGGATGCACGCCATCCTCCCGCCGCTGGTCGCCGGCGGCCCGCACCTCACCCTGAGGGTGCCGGGCTCCCGGCGGGTGTCCCTCGAGCAGCTCGGGGCGACCGGTCTCTTTCCCGTCGGCTGGCTCGAGACGCTGCGAGCACTCGTCTCGCGCCGGGTGGCCTTCGTCGTCTCGGGGGGGACCGGTGCAGGCAAGACGACCCTGCTCGCGGCCCTGCTTGCTCTCACGCCGTCCGACGAGCGACTGGTCCTCGTGGAGGACGTGCGCGAGCTGGCGGTCGACCACCCCCATGTGGTGCGTCTCGAGGCCCGACCGGCGAATGTCGAGGGTGCCGGCGAGGTCTCGCTCTCGGTGCTCGTCCGTCAGGCCCTACGGATGCGGCCTGACCGGCTGGTGGTGGGTGAGGTGCGAGGCGCAGAGGTACGAGAGCTGCTCACCGCCCTCAACACCGGCCACGAGGGCGGCTGCGGCACCCTCCACGCCAACACGGCACATGACGTGGTGCCCCGCTTCGAGGCCCTCGGGGCGTTGGCGGGGATGACGCCACCCACGGTGCACGCCCAGCTGGCCTCAGCGGTCAGGGTCGTCCTCCACCTGCGCCGGGAGGCAGGCGGCGAGGGCGGGGGCCCGCGGGGTCGGCGGCTGGAGACGGTGGCCGTGCTGCGGCCCGCGCTGGCCCGCTCTCCCGACCGGGCGCCCCGGTCAGTCGAGGCGCTGGTGTGGGATGGACGGTCCGCGACCGTGGGACCAGCCTGGCCCGAGCTGGCCGCGCTGCTCGGCCATCCCGGCGGTGTGTCGTGAACGGCGCCACCACGGCCCTCGGGGCCGCGATGGCCCTGGCCACGGCCGTGCTCCTGCTCCCCGCGCGGGGCGCGCGTGGGCCGGTCGTCCACGAGGGTGGGTACGAAAGGCCCCGCAGCGGGATGCGCTGGTGGTCCGCGATGCTCCGGCGCTCGCGCCGGAGGGGCGCTGCCGTCGAGGACCCCCAGCTCATCGTCCTCCTCGACCTGCTGGTGCCAGCCCTGCGGGTCGGGCTCCCGGTCGGTGTCGCCCTCGCCCAGCTCGGGGACGACCGCACCACGCAGCAGGGAGAAATCCTGGGTCTCAGGGGTCGTCCAGGTGGTGATGGTGGGCGTAGTGGTCATGGTGGGCCTGGTGGTCCAGTGCGCCGGCTCGGTGACGACGCATCGGGATGGGTCACGCTGATGACGGTCGAGCTCCGTCGCGAGGCGGCCGCCGGTCGTCCCCTCGCCCGGGTGTGGGCCGAGCACTCCTCGGCCGCCGGATCGTCCGAGGGGGCCTTCGTCGCCCGGGCGTGGGGTCTGTCGGAGACGCTCGGGGCACCGCTCGCCGAGTCCGTCGCCGAGGCGGTGGCAGCCGTCCGTGGACGGGTTGCTCGGAGGCGGCGCCTCGAGGTGGTGGTGGCGGGCCCT
The DNA here is from genome assembly GCA_038230235.1 of Actinomycetales bacterium. GTDB lineage: Bacteria > Actinomycetota > Actinomycetes > Actinomycetales > Dermatophilaceae > Lapillicoccus. The sequence continues at coordinate 23,928 of JBBRNQ010000006.1, read as the reverse complement.
GCGGCCACCGCCCGGGTCCTCAGCCTGCTGCCACTGGCCGGTCCGCTCGTCGGGGTGGCGCTGGGGGTCTCGCCACGCGAGCTGTACTCCGGTGCCGGAGGGGCCTGTGCGCTCGCCGGGCTGCTCCTGCTCCTGGCGGGCCGCGCCTGGTGCGCGCGGTTGGTGCGTGCCGTCGTCCGCCCCATGACGGCCGCGGAGCTGCGTTGAGGGTCACGTGCACCCTCCGACCGCCCACACCGCTGCTGCGCCCCGCCGGTGGAGGGGGACAGCACCGGTGATCGGGTCGTTGCCCTGGGCGGCGGCGCTCCTGGTCGTCTCGGCGATCGTGCTGCTGCCGCCGGGCGCCACCGCCGACAGTGGGTTCCCGAGGCCGCGGCCCGGAGACGGCCCGCCCTCGGGTGCGGGCCGGCGTCGTAGGCTCGAGGTCGACGACGTCGTCGGCACGATGGTGCTGCTCGCCGTGGCGTTGCGGTCCGGCTGTGGAGAGGTCGAGGCGGTCGAAGCGGTGGCCGGGGTGAGCGAGGCCCGGGTCGCAGCCGACCTGCGGTCGGTGGCCGCGGCGAGACGATGGGGCGTGGACGCCGAACGGGCCTGGACCGCCGCCGATCCGGGATGGTTGGTCGTCGCGCGCCTCCTCGCGGTAGCCGGACGAGCGGGGATGCCACCGTCACGCCTTCTCGTCGACGGCTCACGAGACCATCGGGCCGCCGAGCTCGCGGCCCTCGACATCGCGGGCGCCAGGGTCGGCGTACGCCTCGTGGCACCCCTGGGTCTGGCGTTCCTCCCGGCCTTCTGCCTCACCACGGTCGTGCCCCTGGTGGTTGCCCTAGCGACCCAGGTCCTGGCCTGACCGCCCCTGACGCTGCCGCCCACTCTGGATGCCGCTCGCTCCGGCGGGTGCCAGCTCGCTGCGGCGGGTGCCAGCTCGCTGCGGCGGGTGCCCGCTCGCTCCCGCTGGTGCCGTCAGGAGGGTGGGCTGGCGAGGTTCTGCAGTCGGACCTGACCGCGGGAGACGAGGCGGCCGTCCTCGTCGTGGGTCTCGGTGAGCCAGACCTGCTGCGACCGCCCGCGGTGCACCGGGGTTGCCCTCGAGGTCAGGGACCCCGTGGAGACGGCCCGGTAGAAGTCCGTGGAGTTGCTGACGCCGACGACCTGCCCCCGGTCGCCCCACCAGAGGGCGCCCGCGATGCTGCCAAGGGTCTCGACGATGGTGCAGTGGACCCCTCCGTGGACGATGCCGTAGGGCTGGTGCAGGTGCGGTGCAGCCTCCCAGTGGGCCACGATCCCGTCGCCGTCGAGCTGCTCGAACGTCAACCCCAGCTGGCCTGCGAAGCCGCTGAAGGGGTTGCTCTCGTCGATCACGCGTAGGTCCATGACGGCAACCTACCCGTTGTCCTCAACCTCCCCCGGCCGCACCTCCGTCCACAGGTGCGGGCCGCTGGTGGGGGCGTTCCCCGTCGCGGAGCCGAGGATGAGGGAGTCACCTGGCCGGTGACCGTCCCACGGGATGTCAACCGAGAGAAAGAGATTCGCATGAGAAAGTCGTTGGCTGGCCGTTGGGGGCTGGTGCGTCGACGGGTCGACGCGGGGATGACGACCGCGGAGTACGCCGTCGGAACGCTCGCGGCGTGCGGGTTCGCCGTCGTGCTGCTCGCCATCGTCAGGTCGGGGCCCGTCAAGGCGGCCATGACCAAGGTGATCACCACCGCCCTCGGGGTGGCGGGCTGACACCGAGGCGGCCCGGGCGCTGGCGCGCTCACCGCTGCGCCCGGGATGCGGGGATGGTCAGCGCAGAGCTCGCCCTGGCCATCCCCACACTGGTCCTCGTGCTCACCCTCGTCCTGGCGGCGGTCGCGGTGGGGGTGGACCGGGTTCGCTGCGTCGACGCGGCCCGGATCGGGGCCCGGGCCCTGGCCCGGGGGGAGGCCCCCGGTCTGGCCCTGGCCTCCGTGTCGCGCGCGGCTCCCTCGGGAGCGCGGGTCAGCTCCGGGATGGGGTCGGCGCAGGTCACCGTCACGGTGGGGGTTCGTCGGTCGCTGCCCCTGCTCGGATGGGGTCTCGACGTCTCGGCCACAGCGGTCGCCGACCGGGAGCTGGTCGGTGCCGTGGCGCCTGACGGTGCTGACGGTGCTGACGGTGCTGACGGTGCTGACCGTGCTGACCGTGCTGACGGTGCTGACGGTGCTGTCGGTGCTGCCGGCTGGCCCCACCGGGCGGCGACGGGTCGAGCAGCTCTCCTGAAGGAGGCGGGTCGTGACGAGGGGGCGTGACAGCGGGTCAGGCACCGTGCTGGTGGTCGGGGGCATCGCCCTCCTCCTGCTCGTCGGGGGGTCGGCGCTCGTGCTGGTCGGTGTGGTGCGAGCCACCCACCAGGCGAGGTCGGCCGCCGACCTCGCGGCTCTGTCGGGTGCGCAGTCGCTCGCCGGGGGAGCGTCTCCGCCGGCGGCCTGTGCCAGGGCAGCGAAGATCGCCGAGGCCAACGGCGGGCGGCTACGTGGTTGCCGCGCCGACGACGTCACCGGAGTCGTCGAGGTCGAGGTCGACGTGCCCGTGCCGGGCTCAACCGGGAGAGCGGGCGGGCTCGGGCTTCCCCACCTCGGCCCGGCGTCCTCGCGGGCTCGGGCGGGGCCGGGCGGATCAGACAGGGCGGGTCGGTGACAGGTCTGGAGGTGAGGCTGGGCCGGGCGGTGACAGGTCTGGAGGTGAGGCTGGGCCGGGCGGTGCCAGGTCTGGAGGTGAGGCTGGGCCGGGCGGTGACAGGTCTGGAGGTGAGGCTGGGCCGGGCGGTGCCAGGGCCGGAGGTGAAGCTGGGCCGGGCGGTGACAGGGCCGGGGGTAGGGCGGGGCTCTCGGCCGCCGCCATGGCCGCCACCACGACGTCGAGCAGTCGCACGGCTGCGGCCTTGTCGAGGGGCGCGTTGCCGTTGCCGCACTTGGGCGACTGCACGCACGACGGGCACCCCGTCTCGCAGTGGCAGCCGGCAACGGCCTCCCGCGTGCCGGTCAGCCACTCACGTCCGGCCTGGAACCCCCGCTCGGCAAAACCCGCTCCACCTGGGTGGCCGTCGTAGACGAGCACCGTCGGCAGGCCGGTGTCGGGGTGCAGGGCGGTGGACACGCCCCCCACGTCCCAGCGGTCCGACGTCGCCACGAGAGGGAGCAACCCGATCGCCGCGTGCTCGGCGGCATGGGCGGCACCGGGCACCGTGGCCTCGTCGATGCCGACCGACAGCAGGCGCTCGGAGGTGACGGTGTACCAGACCGCCTTGGTGGCGAGGGAGCGCTCCGGCAGATCGAGCGGGTGCTCGTCGATGACCTCCCCGGTGGGCAGGCGGCGCATGAACGACGTCACCCGGGTGCGCACGTCGACCGAGCCGAAGCACCACTGCACCGCCCCGAGGTCGCGGGCCCGCTCCGTGGCCGTGATGTCGAAGGCGCTCACGACGCGGGCCTGCGTCGACCACCCCGGGTCACCGGGCACCACGACGGCGGCCGCGTCCTCGAGGTCGAGGGCGGTCACGACGAAGCTGCGCCCCTGGTGCACGTAGACGGCTCCGGGGTGGACCACGGTCAGGGCCCGGGTCGCGTCGATCGTGCCGAGCACGCGTCCGGTGCGCCCGTCGACGATGCGCACCGTCTCGCCGGAGCCGCGGAGGCTCACCTGCTCACCCGCCCGGTCGGATCGGGTCCAGAACCAGCCCGTGGGCCGCCGGCGCAGCATCCCCCGCGCGACGAGGTCGTCCAGCGCTGCCGGCATCCCCGGGCCGAACCACGACTCGTCGGCCTCCACCAGGGGCAGCTCGGCCGCTGCCGCGGCCAGGTGGGGGGTGAGCACGTGGGGGTTGTCGGGGTCCACGACCGCGGCTTCGACCGGGGTGTCGAAGATGGCCTCCGGATGGTGCACGAGATAGGTGTCGAGCGGGTCGTCACCCGCGACGAAGATCGCGAGCGACTCTCCGCCGGAGCGTCCTGCGCGCCCTGCCTGCTGCCACAGCGACGCCCTGGTGCCGGGCCAGCCGGCGAGCAGCACGGCGTCGAGGCCGCTCACGTCGATGCCGAGCTCGAGGGCGTTGGTGGCCGAGAGGCCCCTCAGCTCACCCGAGCGCAGCGAGGTCTCGAGGGCCCGTCGCTCCTCGGGCAGGTAACCGCCCCGGTAGGCGGCGACGGTGTCGGCCAGGGCCGGGTCCCGGGAGCGCAGGCGCTCGCGGGCCGCCGAGGCGACGACCTCGACCCCGCTGCGTGAGCGGGCGAACGCCACGGTCTGCACCCCGTCCGCCACGAGGTCGGCAAGGAGGTCGGCCGACTCGGCTACGGCACTTCGGCGCCGAAGCCCGCCCCCACCGGGCTCGCCGCCCCCGCCAGCCCCGCCAGCCCCGCCAGCCCCGCCAGAGGGTGCCGGACCCCGTACGACGGCGGGCTCCCACAGACCGAAGGTCAGGGCCGCCCGCGGTGACCCGTCGTGAGTGACGGCCCTCACCGGAGCCCCGACGAGTCGCGAGGCGTGGCTCGCGGGATCGGCCACCGTGGCCGAGGCGAGGATGAAGGTCGGGTCGGCGCGGTAGCGGGCCGCCACCCGACGCAGCCGGCGCAGCACCAGCGCCAGGTGGGTGCCGAAGACCCCCCGGTAGACGTGGCACTCGTCGATGACGACGTAGCGCAGGGCGCGCAGGAAGGAGGCCCACCGCTCGTGCCCCGGCAACAGCGAGTGGTGGACCAGGTCGGGGTTGGTGAGCACGTACGACGCGTGCTCCCGCACCCAGCGCCGCTCCTCCGGGGCGGTGTCACCGTCGTAGGTCGCGGCCCGTAGCCCGGGCAGCGCCAGGGCGTCCAGCCGGGCCAGCTGGTCGTGGGCCAAGGCCTTGGTGGGGGCGAGGTAGAGGGCAGTGGCGCCCCGGCCGGTGGGGGCACTGGCCCCGTCGACGAGGTCGGAGACGACGGGCAGCAGGTAGCCCAGCGACTTGCCCGACGCCGTGCCGGTGGAGAGGACGACGTGCTCCCCCCGGTGGGCGGACTCGGCCGCAGACGCCTGGTGGGTCCACAGGTGCTCGACCCCGGACTGCGTCAACGCGGCATACAGGCTGGGGGTGACCCACAGCGGAAGGGGCGCGGTCTCGGCCTCGCGGGCCGGGACCCGCCGCACGTGACGCAACCGCTCGGCCCGCTCGCCCCGGGCCAGGCCGGCGAGCAGCTCGGCGGGGGTCCGCTGCGGCGGTCCGGAGGAGGTCGACATCTCGCCACACGGTACGGGCAGGCACCGTCATCACCCGGGTCGAGTAAGGTTCGTCCGTGCGAGGCAGGGCGTGCGAGGTAACACGAGGGACGACGACTACGTAATGGATCTTGACATCACCACGTCGCAGGGCGCAGCGCGCACGGTGGTGCACGTCGCGGGAGAGATCGACGTGTACACCGTGGCCGTGCTGCGCGACCGCCTCGACGCCGTCATCGAGCGTGGCGACCACCACCTCGTGATCGACCTCACTGGAGTCACCTTCATGGACTCCACGGGTTTGGGTGTGCTCGTCGGCAGGCTGAAGCTCATCCGGGGCGCTGGTGGCTCGATGCGGCTGGTCTCTTCCAACGAGCGGGTGCTCAAGGTCTTCGCGATCACCGGCCTCGACAAGGTCTTCGAGATCTACGCGACGGTGGAGCAGGCCATGGCGGCCCAGGGCGCCTGAGCGGTCGTCCACCGCGCGACCACTGGCTCCGGCGAGTGACGTCGTTCACACTCTGGTTTGATTGGGCGGCGCCCCAACCGGACGGTAACGTCGCCAGCGACCATGCCCCGCCCGCGCGACCGCTCGTGCGTGAGGTGGTCACGCACTTCAAGGAGGATGTGCCGAATGCCCCAAATCGCCCCCGTCGCCGCTGCGGCCCTGGGCGGCAAGGACCTCACCCTGGTCTACGCCGTCCTGGCCATCGGTGTGATCTCCCTCGCCTTCGGGTTGTACTTCCGACGACAGGTCCTGGCCTACGACGCCGGCACCGAGAACATGCGCAGCATCGGCGACGCCGTCGAGGAGGGGGCGCAGGCCTATCTCCGGCGCCAGTTCCAGACGCTGATCTACTTCGTCGTCATCGTCTTCGGCCTCCTCTTCCTCCTGCCGGCCGACTCGTTCGGCATCAAGGCGGGTCGGTCGGGCTTCTTCATCGTCGGTGCCGGCTTCTCCGCGGCCATCGGCTACCTCGGCATGTCGCTCGCGGTGAAGGCCAACGTGCGCGTCGCCTCCGCCGCCCGCAACGGAGACCGTGACACCGGGATGCGGATCGCCTTCCGCACCGGGGGCACGGTGGGGATGGCGACGGTCGGGCTGGGTCTGCTCGGCGCCGCGGTCGTCGTGGTGGTCTACAAGTCCGACGCCCCCAAGGTGCTCGAGGGCTTCGGCTTCGGCGCCGCCCTGCTCGCGATGTTCATGCGGGTCGGCGGCGGCATCTTCACCAAGGCCGCCGACGTCGGTGCCGACCTCGTCGGCAAGGTCGAGGCCGGCATCCCGGAGGACGACCCGCGCAACGCCGCGACGATCGCAGACAACGTCGGCGACAACGTCGGCGACTGCGCCGGCATGGCCGCCGACCTCTTCGAGTCGTATGCCGTCATGCTCGTCGCCGCGCTGATCCTCGGCTCGGCCGCACTGGGTGACTCGGGCCTGATCTTCCCCCTGCTCATCCCCGCCATCGGTGCCGTCACCGCCATCCTCGGGGTGTTCATCACCCGGGTGAAGCCCGGTCAGAACGCCCTCTCGGCGATCAACCAGGGCTTCTACATCTCGGCCACCATCGCCGCGGTGCTCTCCGTCGCTGCGTGCTTCCTCTACCTGCCCTCCGTGGTGGCGGCGACCGCCTCTGCCCCCGCCGTCGACGGTCTGCGCATCCGCGCCGCCATCGCCGTGATCCTCGGCATCGTGCTCGCTGCCGTCATCCTCAGCCTGACGGGCTACTTCACCGGCACCGACAAGCGACCCACCATGGACGTCGCCCGCACCACCCGCACCGGCGCGGCCACCGTCGTGCTCTCCGGCATCGGGGTGGGCTTCGAGTCGGCGGTCTACACCGCGGTGATCATCGCCGCGGCCGTCTACGGCGCGTTCCTGCTCGGCGCCGGTGTGGCGACCCTGTCGCTCTTCTTCGTCGCCGTGGCCGGCACGGGCCTGCTGACCACGGTGGGCGTCATCGTGGCCATGGACACCTTCGGCCCGGTCTCCGACAATGCGCAGGGCATCGCCGAGATGTCGGGTGACGTCGACGGCGAGGGCGCGCAGATCCTCACCGACCTCGACGCCGTCGGCAACACGACCAAGGCCATCACCAAGGGCATCGCCATCGCGACCGCCGTCCTCGCGGCGACCGCCCTCTTCGGGTCCTACTCCGACGCCTGGCAGGGTGCCCTCAAGACGGTGGGCGAGACGGTGTCGGCCCAGGTCTCGTCGGGCGCGATCTCGCAGGCCCAGCTCCTCGAGATCCAGCGTTCGGCCAGCGCGCTGGTCGACCTGCAGATCTCCACGCCCAACGTGCTCGTCGGGCTCATCCTCGGCGTCGCGGTGGTCTTCCTCTTCTCCGGTCTGGCCATCAACGCCGTCACCCGTGCTGCCGGGGCGATCGTCGTCGAGGTGCGTCGCCAGTTCCGCGAGCACCCGGGGATCATGGACTACACCGAGAAGCCGGAGTACGGCCGCGTCGTCGACATCTGCACCAAGGACTCGCTGCGCGAGCTGGCCACCCCCGGCCTGCTGGCCGCGCTGACCCCGATCATCGTCGGCTTCGGCCTCGGCATCGGGTCGCTCGCCGGCTTCCTCGGCGGGGCCATCGGCTCCGGTGCGCTCATGGCGGTCTTCCTGGCCAACTCCGGTGGCTCCTGGGACAACGCGAAGAAGATCATCGAGGACGGCCACCACGGCGGCAAGGGCTCGGCCGCCCACGAGGCGGCGATCATCGGCGACACCGTCGGTGACCCGTTCAAGGACACGGCCGGCCCGGCCATCAACCCGCTGATCAAGGTGATGAACCTCGTCGCGGTGCTCATCGCCCCGGCCATCATCACGCTGAGCATCGGAGACGGGAAGAACCTGCTCGTCCGCTACGGCATCGCGGCCATCGCCCTGATCATCGTCGTGGCGGCGGTCGCCATCTCGAAGTCGCGTGACATCGCCGTCGGCGGCGACGAGGACGACGAGCCGATGCAGCGCGAGACGCCGGCGGCTCCCGCCACCGGCACCGAGAGCAGCCCGGTCGACCTCGAGAAGGAGCCGTACGGCGAGTCCGAGGACGCCGAGAGCCGGGTCTGACCCCGACCCGACCACCAGACGAGGGGCCGCCCGCAGCTGCGGGCGGCCCTTCGTCGTGCCCCGCCCGGCGCCTCGTCGTCGCCGGCGCCGCCCCTAGGCTGGCGGCATGACGCCTCCCCCGGGTGACCGCGGCCCGCGCGACCCCGCGCAGGTGCCCGAGCTGGTCGCCGCCCTGCGCGCCGACCTCGTCGCCGCGCGCTACACCGTCCCGGTCGTCGAGGCCCTCCTGGGTCCGGTGGCCCGCGCCGCCCTGATGCGCGACCAGATCCTCCCCGCCGACCTCGCGACGCGCGACGAGCCCGGCGCGCTGGCGGTGCTCGTGCGCCTCTTCGCCCTCGGCCGCGACGTCCCGCGCGCCGCCCTCGACGCGGCCCTGCCGGGCCTCGGGGCAGAGGGGGCCGAGCAGCTGCGGCTGGTCGAGCCCGTACGGGGTCTCGAGGGTCACGGGCCCCAGGTGCGACCCCGGTGCGACCTTCGACCGTACGGCGACGAGGCGCACGACTGGTGGGTGGCCTCCGACCTCGCCGAGGCCGCGACCGGCGCACCCCTGCTGCTGACCCACGTCCTCGGCGTCGGCGCCGCCTCGACCACCACCGCCCAGTGGACGATCCGTCGACCGGTGCGCTCCGCGCTCGACCTCGGCACCGGGTGCGGGGTGCAGTCGCTGCACCTGGCCGACCACGCCGAGCACGTCGTGGCCACCGACGTGTCGGCGCGGGCGCTGGCCTACGCGCGCCTCAACGCCGCCCTCGCCGGGCTCGCCCTCGACCTGCGCGAGGGCAGCCTGTTCGAGCCGGTGGAGGGCGAGCGCTTCGACCTCGTCGTGAGCAACCCGCCCTTCGTGATCACCCCCCGCAGTCAGGGGGTGCCGCTCTACGAGTACCGCGACGGGGGCCTCGTCGGCGACGGCCTGGTGGAGGCCCTCGTGCGAGGGGTCGGCGCGCACCTCGAGCCCGGAGGCGTGGCGCAGTTCCTCGGCAACTGGGAGGTCGCGGCCGGCAGCACCTGGCGCGACCGCCTCGCCGGGTGGCTCGCGGGCACCGGCCTCGACGCGTTCGTCGTGCAGCGCGAGCAGCAGGACCCGGCGGAGTACGCCGAGCTGTGGGCGCGTGACGGGGGCTCACGCCCGGGAGTCGCCGGCTTCAGCGACCTGTATGCCGCGTGGCTGGCCGACTTCGCCGCCCGCGGGGTCGAGCGCATCGGGTTCGGGGTGGTCACCCTCCAGCGCCCGGCCACCGACCGCGACCCCTGGGTCGAGCTGCTCGAGGTGACCGGCCCGGTGGCCCCGGCGCTCGGGGCGACGGTCGAGGCCGCGCTCGCCGCCCGCACCTGGCTCGCCGAGCACACCGACGGCGACCTGCTCACGGCCGCCTGGCGGTGCGCCGACGACGTCACGCAGGAGACCCACGGCCGCTTCGGCGCGGACGACCCCTCGGTCGTCCTGGCCCGGCAGGGGGGCGGCCTGCGACGCGTCGTACGGCTGGACACCGTCACCGCCGGCCTGCTCTCGGTCTGCGACGGCACCCTGTCGGCCGCTGCGGCGCTCGCCGCCATCGCCGACCTGCTCGAGCAGGATCCTGATGCCGTCGTCTCGGCGGCACTCCCCACCCTGCGTGACCTGGTGGCCGACGGGCTGCTCGTGCCCTGACCTGCCCGGCCCGAGGTCCTACGGCGGCACGAAAAGCGGGTGAGCCGACGCAACGGGTGCTGCGAGACTGGCGCGCGTGCCGCGGATCCACGACGACGAAGCCGACACCAGCGAGGCGGTCGTCCGCCTCCTCCTGCGGTCGCAGTGCCCGCAGTGGGCCGACCGCGCGCTGCGCGCGGTCGGTGACACGGGCACCGACCACGCGATGTACCGCCTGGGTGACGACCTGGTGGTCCGCGTCCCGCGAACGGACGGCGCGGCGGCGAGCCTGGCCCACGAGGTGGGCGTGCTCGCCGCCGTCGCCCCACTCGTCCCCGTCGCGGTGCCGCAGGTCGTGCACGTCGGCGAGCCCGGCGCGTCGTACCCGCACGTCTGGGCCGTGGTGCGCTGGCTGGAGGGGAGCGATGCCTGGGCGGCCCGCCACGAGCTCGCCGGCCTTGGCCATGACGACGTCGGGCTGGCCCACGACCTGGCGGAGGTGGTGCTCGGCCTGCGCGCGGCGCCGCCACTGGAGGTGCCACGACGCGGCCCCGGACAGCGCGGTGGTCCGCTCGAGGGGGTGCTCGACCGGGCCTACGCGTGGGTCGACGGGGCCAACGGCCCGCTGCCGGGGTGGGTGGATGCCCCCGCCGTGCGGGCGGCGCTCGCCGCGTCGCGGGAGGTGGCGGAGCAGGCGCCGTACGACGCGCCGTACGTCCTCACCCACGGTGACCTCATCCCCGGAAACCTCCTCGTGCGCGAGCGCCGGCTGCGCGCCGTCATCGACTGGGGCTACGTCTCGCTGGCCGACCCCGCGCTCGACCTCGTCTGCGCGTGGGCCGTGCTGGGGCACCCCGCCCGCTCGGTCCTGCGGGAGCAGGTCGGGGTCGACGACGCGACGTGGGAGCGGGCTCGGGCCAATGCGCTCGAGCAGGCGCTCGGCGGTCTGGTCTACTACACGCCGCGGCGCCACCCCCTCGCCGAAGTGATGGGCCGGACGCTGCGCCGGGTGCTCGACGACCGCCCCCGGTAGCGGCGCCCCGTCACCCACGGGCACGAGTGTGGGGTCGGCTCGAAGGATTTTGCTGCCGAACTCTCCGATGGTCGCCCGTTCGGCCGATCTGCTGGATGAGAAGAGCTGCCGCGTGACCTGACGCGCAGCTCGCAACCCGAGGAGACACCCCATGGCAGCTTTGGTCGGCAGATTCGGACGGTCGCGCACCGAGGTGAGCCCGCAGCTCGTCGACCGGGAGGTGGCGCCCGGCATCCCCTCCAGGGCCCTGCTGGAGAGCCTCCAGTCGAACGTCTTCGTCGCTGATCTGAAGCTCAACCTCATCTACATGAACCCGTGCGCAGCCCAGACCCTCGCGCTGCTCGGTCCGGAGGTCGAGAAGGCGTTCCGCGTTCGGCTCGGCGACATCACCGGCGGCAGCATCCACCGGTTCCACAAGGACGCCGCCCGGATCGACCGCATCCTGCGCAACCCCGACTTCGCTCCGCACGACGCCGAGTTCAACTTCGGTGCGGTCTATCTCTCGGCCCACATCAACCGGGTCCTCGGAGCCTCCGGCGAGGTGGTCGGTTTCATCGTCGCCTGGGAGGACGTGAGCCCGAGGGTGGCCGCCGAGGCGCACCTGAAGGAGCTCGTGGCCAAGCTGCAGGACACCCTGGGCAAGACCAGCGAGGTGAGCGCCGGCCTCCAGTCGATCGCCGCGGCCACCGAGGAGATGTCGGTGACGGTGGAGGAGATCGCCCGCAACGGTGGCGAGGCGACCGTGCTCGTCTCGAACGCGGTGTCCGTGGTCGGCTCGGCGGCCAAGACGATGCAGGACATGGCCACCTCGTCGGCCCAGATCAGCGAGGTGGCCAAGACCATCGCCGAGATCGCCGGTCAGACCAACCTCCTGGCCCTCAACGCCACCATCGAGGCCGCGCGAGCCGGCGAGGCGGGCAAGGGCTTCGCGGTCGTCGCCGGCGAGGTCAAGGAGCTGGCCAACCAGACCCGCAGCGCGACCGAGCGCATCGGATCGATGATCGAGAGCGTGCAGAGCCTGTCCCGGGCGGCGGAGTCGGCGATGCGGGAGATCGCGGTCGTCGTGGAGCAGGTCAGCGAGAGCCAGGGCTCCGTCGCGGCCGCGGTCGAGGAGCAGACGGCCACCAACCGCGAGATCAGCCGCAGCATCAGCGTGGCCGCCCAGCAGGCCGAGATGGTGAGCCTGGAGGTCGCGGCCTTCGTCGAGGCTGCCCGCTGAGCGACACCCCTCGCACGCCTGCGGTGGTCCCAGGACGTGGGCCATACTCTGCGTCATGACCTCGGGGGAGACGCCGGCACCGGCTCACAGCACCAGCGACAGCATCCCCACCATCGACAGCATCGACGCCAGCGACGGCAGTCGCGTCGACGTGAGCGATGCGGCCGGTGACCGCGAGGCGCTGCTGGTGCTGCGTCGCCTGGCCAAGCGGCTCCTGCAGGTGCCGGAGGACCACGACGACGACGGCCAGGACGGCGAGCTCCTGCTCGACGTCCTCGAGGCCCACCTCGGTCGGCGTCCGGACGGTCTGGCCATCGTCACCGAGGAGGTGCCCGAGCACCGTCTGGTCGACGCCGACATCGCCATGGCAGAGATCGCCGGCCGCGACCCGGCCCACCGCCTGCTCGGCCTGGGCGGCGGCGACCAGCGTCACCACATGTCGCTGGGTGACCAGCTGCAGCACGCCCGGGCGGGTCACATGGGCCGGGTGGGGCAGGTCGACTACGTCGAACGCGCGACCGGTCCGGCGCCGGAGGACCATCGGCAGGTCGTCTCCCTCGGCCTGTGGCTCTTCGTGCACCAGGGCGAGCCCGTCGTGGTGCGCCAGCAGTCCGCCCGACCCCAGTTCGGCCGGCCGACAGGGGGGCTCGACATCCTGGCCACCTCACGTGAGAGCGCCGACGCGCTCGTCGCCGAGGTGCGCACCCTGATGGACGAGCGCAGCGTCTTCCGGGGCCAGGTGGTCAGCTTCTCCGGCGACCCCTATGGGCACGAGCTCGCGGGGGTGACGTTCGTCGAGCGGCCGCGACTCTCGCCCGACGACGTCATCCTCCCCGACGGGCTGCTCGAGCGGATCGCCCGCCACGTCACCGGCATCGCCGAGCACCGCGAGGCGCTGCGGGCCCACGGCCAGCACCTCAAGCGCGGGGTCCTGCTCTACGGGCCGCCGGGCACCGGCAAGACGCACACCATGCGCTACCTGCTCAGCACGAGCCCGGGGACGACGGCGGTGCTGCTCTCGGGGGCCTCACTGCGCTTCATCTCCTTCGCCGCCCGGATCGCCCGTGCGCACCAGCCGGCGATCGTCGTCCTCGAGGACGTCGACCTGGTGGCCGAGGACCGCTCGATCGGGATGGGGATGGGCGGCAAGCCCCTGCTCTTCGAGGTGCTCGACGCCCTCGACGGCCTCGACGGTGATGCCGACGTGACCTTCCTGCTCACCACCAACCGGGCCGCCGACCTCGAGCGGGCCCTCACGCAGCGCCCCGGCAGGGTGGACCTCGCCGCCGAGATCCCGCTGCCCGACGTCACCGCCCGCACCCGCCTGGTGAGCCTCTATGGCGGCCAGCTCTTCTCCGCCGAGGCCCTGGCAGCGGTCGCCACCCGGGCCGAGGGGACGACCGCCTCGTTCGCCAAGGAGCTCGTGCGCCGGGCGGTGCTCGGGGCCGCCGTCGCGGGCGTGGAGCCGGGTGACGAGCACCTGCTCGCGGCCGTGGACGACCTGCTCTCCGACGCCGAGGCCCTGACCCGCAGCCTGCTCGGTGCGGGTGCGGGTGCGGGAGGGGGCGGGGCGTCCGGGGGTGTCGAGGGTCCGGCGTCCTCCCCGGGCCCGATGTCGGGCGGCTGGTTCGCCGGCGGGTAGTGCCTGAGCGGCCACCCGACCCGCTACCGTCGCGGGGTATGAGGCCCGAGTCCGACCGCCGCATCCTCGTCGAGCGCTTCCGGGCGCTGCACGTGGCCGGGATGCCCCTGGTGATGCCGAACCCGTGGGACCTCGGGTCGGCCAGGATCCTCGTGGTCCTGGGTGCGCAGGCGCTGGGCACCACCAGTGCGGGGTTCGCCGGCAGCCGCGGCCGCCCCGACGGGCGGCTAACGCGCGAGGAGGCGCTGGCCCACGCCGCCGAGCTCGCCGCTGCCGTCGACGTGCCCGTGTCGGCCGACCTGGAGAACGGCTTCGGCGACAGCCCGGAGGCCGTGGCCGAGACGGTGCGCCGAGCCGCCGAGGTCGGGCTGGCCGGCTGCTCCATCGAGGACTGGGACCCGGTGGGGGAGCGCACCTACGACCTGTCGCTCGCGGTCGAGCGGGTCGCCGCAGCGGCCGAGGTGGTCCGGTCGGCGACCCACCCCCTCGTGCTCACGGCCCGCGCCGACGGCGCCTTCCACGGGGAGCCCGACCTCGACGACGCCGTACGGCGCCTCGTCGCCTTCGCCGAGGCGGGAGCGCACGTCGTCTACGCGCCGGGGTACGACGAGCCGGTCTCGGTGCGCACCCTGGTCGCGGCCGTGCCGGTGCCGCTCAACGTGCTGGCCCTGTCGACGGCACCGGCGGTGAGTGAGCTCGCCTCGATGGGGGTGGCGCGGGTCTCGACCGGGTCCGGGCTCTACTGGGCTGCGATGGGCGGCCTCGTGGCGGCCACCCACGAGCTGTTCGACCAGGGCAGCTACGGCTACTGGCCCGGTGCCTCACGCGGGCAGCAGGTGGGTCGCCGGGCGTTCGGAGGGTGAGCGCCACAAAACCCTTTGTGAGTGAGCACTCACTCATCTATGCTGTGGGAATGCCCCGTGCCACTGCCCTCCCCCCGGAGGAGCGCCGCGCCCGTCTGGTCGACGCGGCTCGCGACCTCATCGCGGCCCGCGGCACGGTTCCGACCACCCGCGAGATCGCCGAGGCTGCAGGCGTGGCCGAGGGCACGATCTTCCGCGTCTTCGAGACCAAGGACGACCTGGTGGACGCGGTCGCGGCCTCGGCGTTCTGCCCGGTGCTCTTCCGCCGGGGCCTGCTCACGGTCGACATCGAGCTGCCCCTGCGCGAGCGGCTCGTCGCCCTCGTGACGCTCCTGCAGCACCGGTTCGTCGACGTCTTCGGGCTGATGGCCGCCCTCGGCCTCACGGCACCGCCCGCCTTCCCGCCCGACGCGCACGAGCACTGTACGCCCGAGCTCGGCCACGTCGGGGTGGTGCCGCGCACCAGGGTCCCGGGCGCCAACGGGCAGGAGCACCGGCAGGAGCACCGGCACGAGCACCGGCAGGAGCACCGGCACGAGGACGACGACCACCGCGTCCAGGAGATGCTGCGCTACCTCGAGCCCGATGCCGACCGGCTGCGCTGCCCACCGGGGCGGCTCCTGCACTACGTGCGGCTGCTCACCTTCGCCGGCAGCCACCAGCACCTCTCCGACGGCGTGCTCCTCACTCCCGACGAGATCGTCGACGTCCTGCTCACCGGGGTGCTCGTCCCCGAGTCCACCGCCTGCTCCTCCACCCGAAAGGCCTGCTGATGCTCGTCCGCATCCTCCGGCAGCACCTCGTCCCTTACCAGGGCAAGCTCACCGTCATCGTCGTCCTGCAGCTCGTCGGGACGATCGCCTCGCTCTACCTGCCCTCGCTCAACGCCGACATCATCGACCAGGGCGTGGCGCGCGGTGACACGGGCTACATCTTCCGCATCGGCGGCTGGATGCTCGGGGTCAGCGTGGTGCAGATCGTCGCCACGGTGGCCGCGAGCTACCTCGCCGCCCAGACCTCGATGGGCCTGGGCCGTGACCTGCGCGGCGCGGTCTTCCACCGCGTGGTCGACTTCTCCGCCCAGGAGGTGGCCCGCTTCGGCGCCCCGACGCTCATCTCGCGCACCACCAACGACGTGACCCAGGTGCAGATGGTCGTCTTCATGGCGCTGGCCTTCATGGTCTCGGCGCCGATCATGATGGTCGGCGGCATCATCATGGCCCTGCGCGAGGACGTCGGCCTGTCGTGGCTGGTCGCGGTCGCCGTGCCCCTGCTGGCCCTGGTGGTCGGTCTCATCGTCCGCCGGATGATCCCGCAGTTCCGCACCATGCAGACCTCGGTCGACAGCGTCAACCGCGTCCTGCGCGAGCAGATCACCGGCATCAGGGTCGTGCGCGCGTTCGTGCGGGAGGACGTCGAGACCAAGCGCTTTGCGGTGGCCAACCAGGCGCTGACCACCACCGCGCTCAACGTGGGTCGGCTGCAGGCGATCATCTTCCCCGTCGTCATGATCCTGCTCAACGCCTCGACCGTCGGGGTGCTGTGGTTCGGCGCCGGCCGGGTCGACAGCGGCGACATGCAGATCGGTCAGCTGACCGCCTTCATGAGCTACCTCATCCAGATCCTCATGTCGGTGATGATGGCGACCTTCATGACGATGATGATCCCCCGCGCCGCCGTCTCCGCCGACCGCATCGGCGAGGTGCTGGGCACCCTGTCGTCGGTGTCCGAGCCGGACCACCCCGTCCTCGACGTGCCGCCCGACGCCGAGGTGGTCTTCGACCACGTCGACTTCCATTACCCGGGGGCCGAGTCTCCGGTGCTCAAGGGAGTCTCCTTCCGGGCCCGCCCGGGGCAGACCACCGCCGTGATCGGGAGCACCGGCGCCGGCAAGACGACCCTCATCGGGCTGGTGCCACGGCTGTTCGACGTGACCGGCGGCGTCGTCCGCGTCGGGGGCACCGATGTGCGCGACCTCGACCTCGACACGCTCTGGAGCCGGATCGGCCTGGTGCCTCAGAAGCCCTACCTCTTCACCGGCACCGTCGCGAGCAACCTGCGCTACGGCAACCCCGAGGCGAGCGACGACGAACTGTGGGAGGCGCTGCGCATCGCGCAGGCGGCCGACTTCGTGCACGAGATGCCCGAGGGGCTCGACGGACCCATCTCGCAGGGTGGCACCAACGTCTCGGGTGGTCAGCGCCAGCGCCTGGCCATCGCCCGCGCCCTCGTACGACGCCCCGGCGTCTTCCTCTTCGACGACTCGTTCTCGGCGCTCGACCTGGCGACCGACGCCCGGCTGCGGCAGGCGCTGCGCCCGGTGACCCGCGAGGCGACGGTGATCATCGTGGCCCAGCGGGTCTCGACGATCATCGACGCCGACCACATCGTCGTGCTCGACGACGGGGTGGTCGTCGGTCAGGGCCGCCACGACGAGCTGGTCGAGACCTGTCCGACCTATCAGGAGATCGTCGAGTCGCAGCGCGCGGCCAAGGAGGTGTCGGTATGAGTGCCGAGGGCGTCAAGAGCGACGAGGAGAAGGCGGCCGAGGCCCGGCGCGGCCCCTCCAACGCGGGTCGCGGGCACGGCCCGATGGGCATGGCCATGGGCGGCGAGAAGTCCAAGGCGTTCGGGCCGTCGGCGAAGCGGCTGCTCGCGCGGCTGCGCCCCGAGCGCGACAGGGTCTCGTTCGTGCTGCTCGTCTCGGTGGTGAGCGTGGTCCTCAGCGCCATCGGCCCCAAGATCCTCGGGCGGGCGACCGACATCATCTTCGAGGGTTTCTTCGGCTCGCGCCTGCCCTCGGGGGCGACCAAGGACCAGGTGATCGCCGGTCTGCGGGCGCAGGGCAACAACCAGATGGCCGACCTGATCGGAGGAATCAATCTGGTCCCGGGGCGCGGCATCGACTTCACCGCGCTCGGCCAGGTGCTCGTCATCGTCCTGGCGCTCTACGTCGCGTCGGCGCTGCTGCAGTGGGTCGCCGGGCGCATCCTCGCCCGCGTCGTCACCCGCACCGTCTACGACCTGCGGGCCGACGTCGAGGCCAAGCTCGACCGGATCCCCTTGCCCTACTTCGACAGCCAGCCTCGTGGTGAGCTGCTCAGCCGGGTCACCAACGACATCGACAACATCCAGCAGAGCCTGCAGCAGACGATGGGCCAGCTGCTCACGTCACTGCTGACCGTGGTCGCGGTGGTCGCCCTGATGTTCTCGATCTCGTGGATGCTCGCGCTCATCGCCCTCGTGACGATCCCGCTGTCCGTGATCGTGACGGCGGCGATCGCCAAGCGCAGCCAGACCCGGTTCGCCGCTCAGTGGAAGCAGACCGGCACCCTCAACGGCATCGTCGAGGAGACCTTCACCGGCCACGGCATCGTCAAGGTCTTCGGTCGGCAGAAGGAGGCCCAGGAGAGCTTCGACGCCACCAACAAGACGCTGTACGACGCGTCCTTCGGCGCCCAGTTCATCAGCGGCATCATCATGCCGACGATGATGTTCGTCGGGAACCTCAACTACGTCGCGATCGCCGTCGTCGGGGGGCTACGGGTCGCGAGCGGCTCGATGAGCCTCGGCGACGTGCAGGCCTTCATCCAGTACTCCCGGCAGTTCACCCAGCCCCTGACCCAGGTCGCCTCGATGGCCAACCTGCTGCAGTCCGGGGTGGCCTCGGCCGAGCGGGTCTTCGAGGTGCTCGACGCTCCGGAGCAGCTGCCGGATCCTGCTGCGCCGCAAACGATCCCGCGGGGTGGGGGTCGCGTCGCCTTCGAGGGTGTGTCCTTCTCCTACACCCCCGACCAGCCGCTCATCGAGGACCTCGACCTCGTTGCGGAGCCGGGCCAGACGGTCGCCATCGTCGGGCCGACGGGAGCCGGCAAGACCACGCTGGTCAACCTCGTCATGCGGTTCTACGAGCTCGACGGTGGCCGCATCACCCTCGACGGCGTCGACATCACCGCGATGACGAGGCACGACCTGCGGTCGCGCATCGGGATGGTGCTGCAGGACACCTGGCTCTTCGGGGGCTCCATCCGGGACAACATCGCCTACGGGCGGCCGGAGGCGAGCGACGAGGAGGTGCTGGCGGCAGCGAGGGCGACGTACGTCGACCGCTTCGTGCACTCGCTGCCCGACGGCTACGACACCGTGCTCGACTCCGAGGCCGGCAACATCAGCGCGGGCGAGAAGCAGCTGGTGACCATCGCGCGAGCCTTCCTCGCCCAACCGGAGCTGCTGATCCTCGACGAGGCGACGAGCTCGGTCGACACCCGCACCGAGCTGCTCGTGCAGCAGGCCATGGCGGCGCTGCGCACCGACCGCACGAGCTTCGTCATCGCCCACCGGCTCTCGACGATCCGTGACGCCGACCTCATCCTCGTCATGGAGGACGGGCACATCGTCGAGCAGGGCACGCACACCGAGCTGCTCGACCGCCGAGGCGCCTACGCCCGCCTCTACGCCGCGCAGTTCGCCGGCGCGGCCGCCGACCTCGAGGGCGTCCCCGCCGGAGCCTGACCCACGCGCACTGGGTAGCCAAAGAATCACCTCAACCCCGAGAGGTTGAGGTGATTCTTTGGCTACCCAGGGCGCGTCGGGGGCCGTGCGTCAGGGGGTGGGAGTCGAGTACGGCACCCGGTCGAAGCTCAGCACGTGCTCGGCGCCCTCGGGGTTGACCGTCGCCCGCAGGAAGTCGAGGTGGGCGTTCGACGCGCCGTCGACGGTCAGGCGCTGCAGCGAGTCGGCCGAGCCCTTGACGTGGTAGCGCTGGAGCCAGACCGAGCCGGCGGCCAGCGGGTGGTCGGCGTTGGCGACGTGGCTGTCACCGTTGAGCAGGTAGGTCTCGCCGCGGAAGGCCGAGGCCTCCCTGACGATGGTGCGCACCAGCGGCTCGAACGCCGAGATGTCGGCCGCGGTCGGGGTGAACGTCGGGTCGAACATGTCGGCCTGCTGGAAGAGCACCACCGCCCGGTCTCCGTGGGCCTTCGCCCTGGCGAAGGTCGTGCGCACCTCGTCGAGGACGGCGGCCATGCGGTGGGCCTGCTCCTGCCGCTGCGGGTAGGTGGTGCGCGTGTTTCCGAGGCCGTCCCACGGCACCAGGTCGTTGTTCGACCCCACGACGTGCAGGGCGGCGAAGGAGATGTCGTCGCGGGCGAACGTGACGTTCTCGGGCAGCCCGCGAGCCACCTGGCTGAAGACCTTCATCGGCTTCTGGCCCAGCGTCATCCCCGGACGGTCGAAGAAGATGCTGCGCACCTCGGCGAGCCGCTCGAGCGGGTTGTAGGTGCCGGCCGCCGGGCGGTGGCAGTCGGTCCACTCGTTGTCACCAGGGGTGTAGACGAGCGGGTTGGTGAAGGTGTCGAGCTGGGCGCGGATGGTCGTGGAGTAGTCGGTCGTGCAGAGGGACGAGCCGCTCTTGATGTCGCCGAGGTGCAGCGTGAACTGGGGGTTGGCGGCGTTGATGTCGCGGATCCAGCCCGGCAGGGCGGCGAGGTCGGCGTCTCCGTACGGCAGGTCGCCGATGACGGCGAAGGTGCGGGCGGCGTGGTCGCCACCGGTCGGTACGGAGGCCTGGGCCGGGGCAGCGCTCACGGCCAGCGGCAGGGCCGCAGCGGTGGCGATGAGGGTGGTGAGGAGCGGGAGTCGTCTCATGGGCTCACCTTCTCGGGTCGTCGGTGAACGACGAGGGGGTAGGGCGTGACCCTTCGATGAACTCGGTAGGGGGGTCGGTGGCGCGCCGCGCCACGGTGCGCCCGGGGCCGGCGAGCACGAGCGTGATGACCAGGGCGACCGCGCCGAGGACGAGGATGGGGACGCCGGTGTCGAGGGCGGCCTGACCGGCGGTGACCGAGACCACGGTGGGCACGGTGAAGCCCGCGTAGACGACGATGTAGAAGGCCGAGAGCAGCCCACCGCGCCTCGTCGGTGGGGCCACGAGGTCGCAGACGATGACACCGGCCGTGAGGGCGAGTCCCTCTCCGACCCCGATGAGCAGGGACGAGGGGATCAGCCAGACCCAGCCGTCGGGCTGGACGGCGAGGTAGCCCAGCCCGGCGCCGGTCGCGGAGAGCAGGGCGGCCAGCCACCCGCTGGTGGCCGGCCCGAGGCGGCGGGCCGGTCCGGTGGCCAGGGCGGCGCACCCCTGCACGAGCAGCGCGCAGACGCCGGTGAGGAAGATCGGGGCGCCGAAGCCGGCCCGGGCGATCTGCAGCGGGAAGATCGTCAGGCCGAGCACCGCGTAGGTGTAGACGAGCAGGCCGACCGGCAGGAGGTACCACCCGAAGGCCTTCCCGGCCCCCGGCGGGACACCGATCTGGAGCCGTCCCGGGCGGTGCTGGGTCATCGTCTCGGGCAGGCCCCGCACGAGCCAGAAGGCCACGCCCAGGAGCAGGATCGGCACCACGAAGCCGAGCAGCTTGGGCGCCGGAGCCCACTGCACGAGGGTGCCGGAGACGAGGGGGCCGAAGGCGAATCCCACGGCCATCGCCGCGCCGGCCCGCATCGCGGCGGCGGACCCCCGCGACGGTCCGGCGAGCTCCCGCATCCAGACCGTGCCGACGGTGAAGACGGCCCCGCTCGTCAGCCCCTGCAGCACCCGTCCCAGGTAGAGCCCCGGCTCGCCGACGACCGCCGCCGACAGCAGGGCCAGCTGGGCGAGCACGCACAGGGCGATCACCGGCACGACGACCGTACGACGCCCCCGGCGGTCGGAGAAGGGGCCGCCGAGGAGCAGCGCGGGCAGGAGGCCGGCGGCGTAGACCGTGAAGAAGACGGTCAGCTCGGTCGCCGACAGACCGAGCTCGCGCGTGTAGAAGAGCAGGATCGGCGACGGCGACTGGGTGCTGAAGGCCACCATGGCCAGGGCCAGCGTGAGCCGGCGGAGGTGGCGCGACGTCTCCGGTGAGGTCTCGGAGGACGTCCCTGCCTGGCTCACGCGCCCAACCCTAGGTGACGCGCTCGCGCCCTTGACAGATCGCCACCCCTTGTCAAGCAGAGGGGTAGCCGCTACCGTCAGTGCCCAGCGCTTTACATATCACCCATTCGTGTCAACTGAGGAGATCGCACCGTGGCGAACCCGTCCCTGCCTGCCGTCAGTCGTCGTCGCCCCCGCCCCACGACCTCGACCGTCTCCGCCGAGTCGACGGACGACTGGCGCGACAGCAAGCGCTACCTCTGGCTGATCGGCCTGCTCATCCCGTCGCTCGCCTTCATCGCCTTCGGGATGCACGCCGTCAGCGGCTGGGGCGTCTGGTACTGGATCGGCCCCATCGTCATCCTGGTCATCGTCCCCCTGGTCGACCTCGTCGCCGGACTCGACCGGTCCAACCCTCCCGACGACCTGATCGAGGCGCTCGAGAACGACCGCTACTACCGCTGGATCACCTATCTCTTCCTGCCGATCCAGTACGCAGCGTTCGTCCTGGCGATGCGGGCGATCGCCGACGGCGGGATGACCCAGCCCGACCGGATCGGTCTGGCCGTCACGATCGGGGCCATCGGCGGCATCGGGATCAACACCGCGCACGAGCTCGGGCACAAGAAGGAGAGTCACGAGCGCTGGCTGTCGAAGGTCGCGCTCGCCCAGAGCTTCTACGGCCACTTCTACATCGAGCACAACCGTGGCCACCACGTGCGGGTCGCCACCCCGGAGGACCCAGCGTCGGCCCGCCTGGGCGAGAGCTTCTACGCCTTCTGGCCCCGCACCGTCGGTGGCTCCCTGCGCAGCGCCTGGAGTCTCGAGCGCAAGCGGTACGCCCGCAGGGGACGGCACCCCTACCGCCTCGGCAACGACGTGCTCAGCTCCTGGGCCATGTCGGGCCTGCTGTGGGGGGCGCTCGTGGCGTGGCTCGGGGTCGGTCTGCTGCCCTTCCTGGTGATCCAGGCGGTCGTCGGCCTGTCGCTGCTCGAGGTCGTCAACTACATGGAGCACTACGGCATGCGCCGGCAGAAGGTGGGTGCGCCGGGGCGCAGACGCTACGAGCGCGTCGACCCCAGCCACAGCTGGAACTCCAACAATATCGCGACCAACGTGCTGCTCTACCACCTGCAGCGCCACAGCGACCACCACGCCAACCCGACCCGTCGCTACCAGACCCTGCGCGACTTCCAGGAGTCTCCGGTCCTCCCCACCGGCTACGCAGGCATGATCCTGCTGGCGCTCGTGCCGCCGCTGTGGCGGCGGGTGATGGACCCCCGCGTCGTCGCCCACTTCGGCGGCGACGTCACGCGCGCCAACCTCCAGCCCGCGCGGCGGGAGGCACTGCTGGCCCGGTACGGCGTCGCGACCCCGCCGGCGGAGGTCGAGGCCGACAGCGACGCGTCCGGGCTGGCTGCCGACCGGTCGGCCGCACCGGCACCCGAGGTGCTGGCCGCACGCTGCCCCGGGTGCGGATACACCTACGACGTGGTGAGCGGCGAGGAGAGGGAGGGCTTCGCGGCCGGCACCGCCTGGGCCGACATCCCCGCCGACTGGTGCTGCCCCGACTGCGGCGTGCGAGAGAAGGCCGACTTCGTGCCCCTGGCGGCGGAGGAGGCCGCCCGATGAGGCTCGGCCGCTGACGGGCCCCCGACCCTGACGGCCGGGCCTGCCTAGACTCGGGCGCATGACGAGTGCGGCAGCGGCGGCATCGGCGGCATCGGGGGCAGGGGCGGCAGCGGCGGCAGGGGCGGCAGGGGGCAGGACCGGCTGGCGTGACCAGCTGCTCGCCGAGGCTGCGGCCATGACGCGCGTCGAGGGGTGGGCGACGGTGACGATGGCCGGCCTCGCCGCCCGGGTGGGGGTGAGCCGGCAGACCGTCTACAACGAGCTCGGCTCCAAGCCGGCGATCGCCCAGGCGCTGGTGATGAACGAGCTCGCGGTCTTCCTGGGCGCGGTGGACGAGGCGTTCGACCGGCACCCCGGCGACCTCGTCTCGGCGATCCGGGCAGCCGTGGGGTCCGTGCTCGAGATGGCGCTGGAGAACCCCCTGCTGCACGCCGTGCTGTCGGCAGGGCACGGCGCCGAGTCAGACCTGCTGCCCCTCCTCACCACCCACTCGGAGCCCTTGCTGGACGCGGCTCGGGCGGTCATCGCCCAACGGCTGGCGCAGTACGACGTGCCCCTGGCCCGCGGTCAGCTCGACGCGACCATCGACATGATCGTGCGGCTGACCCTCAGCCACGTCATGCGACCCTCCCAGCCGCCCGCCCGCACGGCGGCCGACATCGCCTGGCTGGCGGAGCGGGTGCTGCAGGTCGACTGACGGGCCCGACCGGCCCGGGTGCTGCCG
>JBBRNQ010000005.1:0-78070 GCA_038230235.1 Actinomycetales bacterium | reverse complement strand
GCCACCAAGCTCAAAGACTCCCCCGTCGCCGGACGGGCGACCGTGCTGGTCTTCCCCGACCTCAACACCGGCAACAACACCTACAAGGCCGTGCAGCGCACCGCAGGCGCGGTGGCGATCGGTCCGGTGCTGCAGGGCCTGCGTCGGCCGGTCAACGACCTCAGCCGTGGTGCGCTTGTGCGCGACATCGTCAACACCGTGGCGATCACGGCTGTGCAGGCGGTGGCACAGGAGCAATCGCCCTCCGCACCGACCGCCCCACCCGCCCTCCTCATCGACCTCCCGACCCCCTCCTCCCCATCCGTACGGGGCCGCACGTGACCAGCTTCGTGCTCGTCGTCAACGCCGGCTCGTCGTCGCTGAAGTACCAGCTGCTCGACGCCGACGCGCCCGACGGCGTCGCACCGGTCGCCGTCGGTCTGGTCGAGCGGATCGGCCAGGCGGGCGGTGCAGGGGCCGGTCCGGCCGAGCCCGAGCCCAACGTGCACCACACGACGAGTGACGGTCGGCACGACCGGCACCTCGCCTGCGCCGACGCGCGCGAGGCCTTCGCCGCGCTGCTGGAGTCGTTCGCGCGGTACGGACCCGACCTCGATGGCGTCGACCTCGCCGCCGTCGGGCACCGGGTCGTCCACGGCGGCAGCTACTTCGCGGCTGCCACCCTCGTCGACGACGAGGTGCTCGCGACGATCGCCAGCCTCTCGTCGCTCGCTCCGCTGCACAACCCGGCCCACGTCGAGGGCATCCGCCTGGCCCGCGCCAGCTTCCCGGGGGTGCCGCAGGTGGCCGTCTTCGACACCGCCTTCCACCAGACCCTGCCGGCCCGGGCCTACACCTACGCCGTGCCGCGGGCCTGGCGCGACGAGCACAGCGTGCGACGCTACGGCTTCCACGGGACCTCGTACGCCAATGTGTCGCGCCGCGCCGCAGAGCTGCTCGGCCGGCCGCTGCAGGACACGGCCATGGTCGTGCTCCACCTCGGCAACGGCTCCAGCGCGGCGGCGATCCTCGACGGACGCAGCATCGACACGTCGATGGGGCTGGCGCCCCTCGAGGGGCTCGTCATGGGCACCCGGTCGGGTGACCTGGACCCGGCGGTCGCGGGGCACCTGGCCCGGGCGGGCGTGCCGGTGGAGGAGTTCGACCGGGTCGTGACGACGCAGAGCGGCCTGCTCGGCCTCAGCGGGCACAGCGACTTTCGTGGGGTGGTGGCGGCCGCCGAGGCCGGTGACCTCGACGCGCAGCTCGCGATCGAGGTCACCGCCTACCGCATCCGCACCTACGTCGGCGCCTACGCGGCCGCTCTCGGCCGGCTGGACGCCGTGGTGCTCACAGGCGGAGTCGGTGAGCACAGCCCTCTCCTGCGGTCGGCCGCGCTGGGAGGTCTCGGAGTGCTGGGCATCCTGCTCGACGACCGGGCCAACGCCGTGGCGACGGGCGGCCAGCACGTGATCTCGGCGCACCACAGCCCGGTGGCCGTGCTCGTGGTCCCGACCGATGAGGAGCTCGAGATCGCCCGCCAGGCAAGGGATCTCGTGCGACGGTGAGCCCTGGGAGCAGGCGTCTGGCCGGGGCGGCCTACCCGGCTGCCACCTCGAAGACCGGCACGACCTGCGCGCGGGCCAGCGTGTGCGAGAAGAGGTTGAAGCCGAGGATGGTCGGCGTCGCATCGGGCGGCACGTCGAGGGTCTCGACGTCGACGGCGTGCACGACGACGAAGTAGCGGTGGTGCCCGTGGCCTGCCGGTGGAGCCGCCCCGAGGTACTGGGTCACCCCACCGTCGGTCTTCAGCTGGATCGCTCCGTCGGGCAGTCCCGCACCATGGGCGTCGCCGGCGCCCGTGGCGAGCTCGGTGACGGACGCGGGGATGTTGAAGACGGCCCAGTGCCAGAAACCAGCGGCCGTCGGCGCGTCCGGGTCGTACACCGTCACGGCGAAGCTCCTGGTGCCCTCGGGGAAGCCGGACCAGCTCAGCTGCGGTGAGACGTCCTCGCCCCCCGCGCCGAAGATGCCGCTGACCTGGGGGGTGTCCAGCGTCTTCCCGTCGGCGACGTCGGTCGAGGTGACCTCGAAGGACGGCACCTGCGGCAGGGCGGCATACGGGTCGTAGGAGTAGTCGGGCACGGGTCCTCCTGGGACGTCGGGGGATGGGGCGATGCGACGTGGCCGCATCCTGCTCGCACGCTACCCCGCGGGCGCCGGCTCGGCACGGGTGCACCGGCACCTAGGCTGCCGGCGTGACCTTCGTGCGGGATCTGTCGGCGGTGCTGCGCGAAGGTGGCTTCCGCCGGCTCTTCGCCGTGCGTCTGGTCTCACAGCTGTCGGACGGCGTCTTCCAGGTGGCTCTCGCGTCGAACCTGCTCTTCTCACCCGAGCAGGCGCCCGACGCACGGTCGATCGCCGTCGCGCTGACCGTGGTGCTGCTCCCCTTCACCGCCCTCGGACCCTTCGTCGGCGTGCTGCTCGACCGCTGGCCCCGGAGGCTGGTCATCATCGGTGCCAACGCCGTCCGGGTGGCGCTGCTGCTCCTGCTCGCCCTCGACGTCACCCACCACGACCAGGGCCCGCTCTTCTACTCGCTGGTGCTGGTCACCTTCTCGGTCAACCGGTTCCTCCTCGCGGGGCTGTCGGCCGGCCAACCGCGGGTGGTGCCGCGCGAGCTGCTCATCACGGCCAACTCGGTCGGTCCGACCTGCGGCAGCCTGACCTACCTCGTCGGCCTCGCTGCCGGTGGTGCCGTACGGGGCCTCGGAGGCAGCGACGCCCTCATCCTCGTCACCGGTGCTGCCTGCTACGCACTCTCGGCCGTGGTCGCCCTCCGACTGCCAGGGCTCGGGCCCTCGCTCGACGAGGTGCCCGTGGACGTGCGCCGCGCGGCCGGTGACGTGCTGCACGGGATGGCCGCTGCGGTGAGGCACCTGCCCCCGCTGGCGCGGCTCGCCCTCGGGGTCGCCTCGGCCATTCGCCTGCCCTACGCGGTCGTGCTCGTGGCCACGGTGCTGCTCTACCGCAACCACTTCCCCGGCCCGGGCACCGGGTTCGAGGGTGTCGGCGTGGCCGCCGCGGCTGCCGGGCTCGGCTTCGGCACCGCGGCGGTGGTCACTCCCGTGCTGACTGCCAGGATCGGGACGGCCCGCTACGTGGCCCTGCTCAGCGCCCTCGCCGGTGTCGTCGTGGTGGTGCCCGGTGCCCTCTTCACGCCCTGGTCGATCACCGTCGCCTCGTTCGGCCTCGGCGTCACGACCCAGGGGGTCAAGATCTGCGTCGACACCACCGTGCAGCAGGTGGTGGACGACGTCTACCGCGGCCGGCTCTTCGCCCTCTACGACGTGCTCTTCAACGCCGTCCTCATCCTCGGCGTCATCCTGGCTGCGGTCGTCCTGCCGCCCGACGGGGCGTCGTACGGCGTCGTCCTGGGGGCCGCAGTCTGGTACCTCGCCGTCGCTGTGCTGGTCGGTCGCCGCTGGCCGCGGAGCCTCGCGGGGCTCACCTCGAGCCGCCCCGGCGACCCGCCCGTGGCGTCTCCCCTAGGCTGACCGGGTGCTGGAGCAGACGGTGGTGACGCGCTACATCACCCCGTTGCGCGAGGGTGGGTCGCTGCCCGGACTGGTGGAAGCCGACGACGACGGCACCTACGTCGCCAAGTTCCGCGGAGCCGGGCAGGGGGTCAAGGTGCTGGTCGCCGAGATCCTCGTCGCCGGGCTGGCCGCGCTGGTCGACGTGCCGGTGCCACGTCTGGCCGTGCTCGACCTCGACGCGCAGATCGCGAAGTACGAGGCCGACGAGGAGGTGCAGGACCTGCTCACCGCGAGCATCGGGCTCAACCTGGGGGTCGACTTCCTGCCCGGGTCCTTCGGCTACGACGGCACCGCTCCCCCGCCGCCCGACCTCGCCGCCCGGATCATCTGGCTCGACGCCCTGACGGCCAACGTCGACCGCACCTGGGCCAACCCCAACCTGCTGGTCTGGCACGGGCAGACGTGGGCGATCGACCACGGCGCAGCCCTCTACGTGCACCACTCGTGGCCCGGTAAGGCCCCCGACCCCGGGCGATTCGCGGGGCTCCCCTTCGACGCCGGCAAGCACGTGCTGCGCGACGTCGCGTCCCCGGTGCTGGCGGTGCACGACGGGCTCGCCGCACGGCTCACCCCGGCCGCCGTCGCCGACGTGGTCGGGCAGGTGCCTGACGGTTGGCTGGAGACCACCCCGTGGCTTGCCGACACCGGTGCCGTCCGCCGGGCGTACGAGGAGCTGCTGCAGGCGCGACTGGCCTCGCGGGCCTGGGTGCCGGGGGCCTGACGT
The DNA here is from genome assembly GCA_038230235.1 of Actinomycetales bacterium. Lineage (GTDB taxonomy): Bacteria > Actinomycetota > Actinomycetes > Actinomycetales > Dermatophilaceae > Lapillicoccus. Next base: position 73,768 of record JBBRNQ010000005.1, on the reverse strand, counting down.
GCCGTCGATCACCGGCACCACCAACGTGACCCGCCCCACCGAGGGTGGTTTCCTGGGATACCAGTATGTCGTGCTGCGCTGCGTGCCGCGGGTCGAGCGCGAGGAGTTCGTCAACGTCGGTGTCGTGCTCTTCGCCCAGGCGGCAGGCTTCCTCGATGCCGCGTTCGAGCTCGACACCGCACGGCTGCTCGCTCTCGACCCCGGGCTCGAGGTCGAGCGGGTGCGCCACGCCCTGCTCGCGGTGCAGCAGGTCTGTCGGGGTGAGACCGGCCGTGGGTTGCCGACTCTCGAGACCCCCGGGCAGCGCTACGGGTGGATCACCGCCTCGCGGTCGACGGTCCTGCAACCCGGCCCACGCCACGGTGGGGTGTGCCTCGACCCCGAGGCCGAGCTGACCCGGCTCGTCACCTCCCTCGTGGCCCCCGTCGGCCTGGTCGCGCCCGTCGACCCCGCCCCGGCCGCGACCGTCGACCCCGCCCCGGTCGCGACCGTCGACCCCGCCCCGGTCGACCTGGTCGCCCCGGTCGGCGAGTCGGGGTCGCCCGCGGGCTGAGCGGCGGCATACGGTCGGCAGATGGTCATCGAGCACCGGCTGAGCCATCCCGAGGGCGTCCTCTTCCGACCCGACGGCCCCTGTGGCACGGGCGTCCTCGTGCTCGGGGGCTCGAGCGGGCGGGTCGACGACGAGCGGGCCCGCCTCCTCGCCGGTCACGGTGCCCTGTCCATGTCGGTGCGGTGGTTCGGCGGCGAGAGCCAGCAGCCTGCGCCGTACGAGGTGCCGCTCGAGCAGCTCACGTCGTGCCTGGACGCGCTGGCGGGCGAGGTCGAACGGCTGGCGGTCGTCGGGGTCTCGTTCGGGGCCGAGGCCGCCCTGCTGCTGGCCACCCGGGACCCGCGGATCGCTGCTGTCGTCGCCTTCGCGCCGTCGTCCGTGGTGTGGGCCGGAGTGGCCGTCGACGGCCCCGGAGGAGAGCCGAGGCAGACGTCGCACTGGTCGTCCGCCGGTGCGCCGCTGCCCTTCGTGCCGTTCAGCGAGACCTGGGAGCCCGACACCGACCCGCCGGCCTTCCGCGGCCTCTACGCCACCAGCCTCGCCGAGCGACCCGACCTCGCCGCAGAGGCCGCGATCCCCGTCGAGCTCGTCGACGGCGATGTCGTGCTCGTCGCCGGAGGTGACGACCAGGTCTGGCCCAGCGTCGACTTCGCCCGGAGCATCGCGGCCCGCCGTACCGATCACGGGCTCACCACCACCGTCGTGGTGCACGAGGACGCCGGTCACCGCACCGTCCTGCCCGGTGAGAGCCCGGTGGTCGCGGGACAGGTCATGCGGCGTGGCGGCACCCCCGAGGCCGACGCCGAGCTGGGCCGCCGGGCCTGGCCCGAGGTGGTCCGCGCCCTCCACCTGCGCGACTGACCGAGCAAAGCCGCCCCCACCCCACCCCTCCCCCGACCCGCACCCCTGCGTCCGAACACGGGAAACCCGTCGTTCCGGTGCTCCCGGGGGTGCAGAACGACGGGTTTCTCGTGTTGGGAAGGCGGGGTCAGGGGGTACGGAGGGCCCAGAACGCGACGGCGCTGGCGGCGGCGACGTTGAGGGAGTCGACGCCACCGGCCATGGGGATGCGCACCGTGAGGTCGGCGGCCGCGACCGTCCGGGGTCCCAGCCCGTCACCCTCGGTGCCCAGCACCACGGCGAGGCGGGGCGGCGGGTCGGCCGCGAGGTCGTCGAGGGCGACCGACTCGTCGGTGAGGGCCAGGGCCGCGACGGTGAACCCCGCCTCGCGCAGCATCGACATCCCACCGGGCCACGGGTCGATCCGCGTCCACGGCACCTGGAAGACCGTGCCCATCGAGACCCTGATGGAGCGCCGGTAGAGCGGATCGGCGCAGCGGGGCGTGACGAGGACCGCGTCGACCCCGAGGGCGGCGGCGGAGCGGAACACGGCGCCGATGTTGGTGTGGTCGACGATGTCCTCGAGCACCGCCAGCCGGCTGGCTCCCGCAAGCAGGTCGTCGACCGCGGGGAGCTCGGGGCGGTGCATCGACGCCAGGGCCCCCCGGTGCAGGTGGAAGCCGGTGAGCTGCTCGATGACGTCGTGCTCCCCCACGAAGACCGGCACACCGTCGTGGTCCGCCGCCTCGACCACGTCGGCCAGGTCGGTGAGCCAGCGCCGCGCCATAAGGTACGACCGGGGGCGGTGGCCGCCAGCCAGGGCCCGACGGATGACCTTCTCCGACTCGGCGATGTAGAGGCCCCGCTCCGGCTCGGTGCGGCGGCGCAGGGCGACGTCGGTGAGGGCGACGTAGTCCGACAGCAGGTCGGCGTCGGCGTCGCGGCCCTGCGCCGTCAGGGCGGCGACCTCGAGGCTGGTGATCTCGACGATGCTCACGGGAACGCGACCAGCTTGACGACGGCGACGACCCCGATGACGATGATGACCGCCCGCAGGGCGTTCGGCGGGATCCGCCGCCCGATGCGCGCCCCCAGCAGCCCACCGAGGAAGGCCCCGATGCCGATCAGCACGACGATGAGCCAGTCGATGCTGCTCCGGGCGAAGAGGATGAAGGTCAGCGCGGCCACGGCGTTGACGACGAGACTCAGCACGTTCTTGTACCCGTTGAGCCGCTGGAGCCGCTCTGAGCTGAGGGCCGAGAAGATCCCCATCAGCAGCACGCCCTGGGCTGCGCCGAAGTAGCCGCCGTAGACCCCGGCGACGAACACGCCGACCCCGGTCGCCCACACGTGCCACCCCGGAGCCTCGTCGTGCTCCCGGCGCGCGGCGGCCGCGCGGTTGAGCCGTGGACCCAGGAGCACCAGGAGCAGGGCGATGATGATGAGCACCGGCACGATCGCCCGGAAGGCGTCCGCCGGCAGCACGAGCAGCAGACCGGCCCCGATGACCGAGCCCACGAACGACAGCGGCACGAGGCGCCGGAGCCGGCCCGAGCTGCCCGACAGCTCGTGGCGATAGCCCCACGACCCGGTCACGCCCCCGGCGACCAGGCCGATGTTGTTGCTGACGTTCGCGACCAGCGGCGGCACCCCGATGAAGAGCAGCGTGGGGAAGGTGATCAGGCTCCCCGACCCGACGATGGTGTTGATGGTGCCGGCGAGGACTCCTGCCGTCAGGACGGCGACAGCCTCGAGCACGGACACCCGGCCACCCTAACCACGGGTACCGGGTGTCGTCGTACGGGGTCGTGCGACGACGTCGCCAGGGACGTCGCCGCACCCTCTCGCTCCTAGCGCTTGGGTGGCTGCTCCCACGGCATGCCGGGCTTGGGCTGGCCGTAGTTGCGGGGCGGGGCCTCGGGCTCGGCCTGCTCACCGTGAGCGCCGCCCTCCTCGCCCTGCGGACCGGACGCCGTGCCGGTGCTCGGCGCGGCGCCCGCCCCCACGGCCTGCGTCGGGTCGGGAGTCGGGACCATCCGCCGCTGGCCGGTCGGCGAGGCGTGCCCCGTCGCCTCGGCACTGGCCGCCCCAGCCTGCCCGCGAGCCTCGGCGAGGGCCCTGGCCGGGTCCTGGAGGGCGGTGTCGGCGAAGGCGTTGTCGTCGGGCCCGAAGTCCTCGAGCGCCATCTTCTCCTCCTCGTCGTCGCCCGCGAGCTGCTTGTCACCGCCGAGGGCTCCGCTGATGCCGCGCAGGGCGTCGGTCACCTCCGACGGGATGATCCACATCTTGTTGGAGTCGCCACGAGCCAGCTGCGGCAGGACCTGGAGGTACTGGTAGGCCAGCAGCCGCTGGGTCGGCTTGCCCTTGTGGATGGCGGCGAAGACCTGCTGGATGGCCCGGGCCTGGCCCTGCGCCTCGAGGATGCGAGCCTGTGCCGAACCCTCGGCCCGCAGGATCTGGCTCTGCTTCTCACCCTCGGCCGTGAGGATCTGGCTCTGCTTGACGCCCTCGGCGTTGAGGATGGCGGCGCGCCGGTCGCGCTCGGCGCGCATCTGCTTCTCCATGGAGTCCTGCACCGAGTGGGGCGGGTCGATGGCCTTGAGCTCGACGCGGTTGACCCGGATGCCCCAGCGCCCGGTCTCCTGGTCGAGCACCCCACGCAGCTGACCGTTGATCTGGTCGCGCGAGGTGAGGGTCTGCTCGAGGTCGAGCGAGCCGATGACGTTGCGCAGCGTGGTCACGGTCAGCTGCTCGATGCCCTGGATGAAGTTCGCGATCTCGTAGACCGCCGACTTCGCGTCGGTCACCGTGTAGTAGATGACCGTGTCGATGCTGACGACGAGGTTGTCCGAGGTGATCACCGGCTGCGGTGGGAAGGTCACGACCTGTTCGCGCAGGTCGATGTTGGCCCGCACCTTGTCGACGAACGGGATGAGCATGTGGAAGCCGTCGTCGAGCGTGCGGCTGTAGGAGCCGAGCCGCTCGACGATCTGGGCCGTCTGCTGGGGCACGATGCGCACGGTGCGGAACAGCACCACCGCGGCGAAGATCACGACCAGCAGGACCACGACGAGTGTGACGATGGCGCCCACGGCGACCTCTCTTCCGGCCGCCCCCGGGGTCGGCCCTTGCGTGAACCGTCGCGCCGAGCGGCGTGACGGGAGTGTGAGTGCCCTACGGCTGTCCGCCGGTCGGAGGGAAGGGTGAGTCCTGAGGCGTGGGGCCGAGAACGGTCTCGGGCCCGGGAGGGGGGCCCGGCCCGACGATGGCGGTGGCACCGTCGATGCGCAGCACGACGACTCTCTCGCCCGGGAGAGCGACGTGCTGGTCGAGACCGCGGGCGGTCCAGGTCTCGCCACCGATGCGCACTCGACCGGAGCTCTCCGTGATCTCCTCGACCACCGTTCCCTCGCGGCCCGCGTAGCTCGCGGTGCCCATGAGCGACTTCGTCGGGGGCAGGAGCCGCTTCTTGGCCAGCGGGCGAACGACACCGAGGAGCATCCCGGCGGTCACGACGGCCAGCACCACCTGCAGCGGGAACCCCACGCCGAGCGCCGCGGCGGCCGCACCACCGAGAGCGCCGCCGGCGAGCATGATGAAGACGAGGTCGGTGGTGGCGGCCTCGATCGCCCCGAGCGCGAAGGCCACGCCGATCCACACGAGCCAGCTGTTGTCCTCGAACACCCCGCTCACCCCTTCAGCGATGCCTCCGTCAAGCTCCCGTCACCGGCGACCACGGGTGACGTCCCCTCACACAGTACGACGAGCCGCGGCCGCCGGGGGTTCCGCCCGTCAGCGGGGTTGGTCCCCAGGGCAGTGGGGCCGTTCGGTCGACCGGTTCTGCCGGTCTGCCCGGGTCTGCCCGTCTGCCGGTCTGTGGGGTCAGCTGGTCGCTGCGCGGGCGGACCACCGCTGCCCGTGGCGCTCGACGACGAGAGGCAGACCGAAGGTCGTGCTGAGGTTCTCTGCCGTCAGCGTCACCTCGAGCGGACCGGCAGCCACCACCCGCCCCGCCCGCAGGAGCAGGACGTCGGTGAAGTGGGGGGGGATCTCCTCCACGTGGTGGGTCACGAGCACGAGGGCAGGCGCGGTGGTGTCGGCGGCGAGGGCACCCAGACGGCCGACGAGGTCCTCCCGTCCACCGAGGTCGAGCCCGGCTGCCGGCTCGTCGAGGAGCATGACCTCGGGGTCCGCCATCAGCGCCCGCGCGATCTGCACCCGTTTGCGTTCGCCTTCGCTGAGGGTGCCGTAGGCACGATCGGCGAGGTGGCTGGCCCCGAGGTCGTCGAGCAGGTCCATCGCCCGCTGGTAGTCGACGTCGTCGTACCGCTCCCGCCATCGGCCGACGATCGCGTAGCTCGCGGTGAGCACGACGTTGCCCACGACCTCGTCGTGCGGGATCCGCTCGGCCATGATGGCGCTCGACAGCCCGATGCGGGGCCGCAGCTCGAAGACGTCGACCGCCCCGAGCACCTCGCCCAGGACTCCCGCGACGCCGCGGGTCGGGTGGATGCGGGCGGAGGCAAGCTGGAGCAGGGTCGTCTTGCCGGCGCCATTGGGCCCGAGCACGACCCAGCGCTCGCCCTCCTCGACCTCCCAGTCGATGTCGTCGAGCAGGAGGTTGCCACCGCGTTCGACACAGACGCCAGCGAAGGCCAGGACGTCGCTCATGTGGACCAACCCTAGACGAGCACCGGGAGGCCATCGAGGGCGGCTCGCCGAGGGCCGCCGCACCAGGGGCCCGGGACGGACCCAGCAGCCTCCAGGCCCCCGGCCCGGGCCATCTAGGATGGCGCGGATGTCAACACTGCCCCTGTCGGTCCGCACCGCCTTGTGGGTGACCGCGGCCTGGCACGGTCATGGCGGGCTCACCGACCTCGACGAGGCCGTTGCCGCGGCGCACCCTGATGTCGACCACGTCGAGGGCGACCTCGGACGGCTGCTGCTGTGGCGTGAGCTCGGTGAGAGCGCGCTGCTGGTGGCCCTGCCCCGCCCCGGTGACGTCTCCGGGATGCCGCGGGTCGACTCCGAGGTCGCGGGGGCCGCGGCGGCGGCGGGTGAGTGCGTCTTCGTCGCCGGGATGGGCGGCCTGCTGGTGCCGGAGCTGGCCGTCTTCGGTCCCGTCGGTGACGAGGGGTCGATGGCACGGTGGACGGCCCACGACTCCGAGCCGGTCGCCCGGCACGTGCTCGACTCTCTCGACCTGGGCGACCTCGAGCGAGGACTGACCCGGGCAGTGGCCGAGGGTGCCGACGCGCTCGAGTCGGTCGAGGGGCGGCCGTGGACGCCCGGCCCGCGGCAGGAGGCCGAGCGCGCTCTCAGCTCGGGGGCCTGGGGACTGCCGCGCGACCTGCCCCCCCGGGCCGTGAGGGTGATGACCCTTGCCGCGCGGGTGGGGGTGATCGCCGACGAGGGCCTCACGCTCTCGGCTGCCGGGCCCAGCCTCGACGTGCACACCTCGGGCCACCGCGAACGGAGCCTGCGGCGCCTGGCCGCCGCCGCCGACCAGACCCTGGCGGGCGCCACCAACGTGGCGGTGATGAGCATCGCCGGATGGCGACGGGCCGAGCGCTCCTGACGCCCAGCCCGTCGGACCGACTTCACATGACCATCGGGGTGCCCATGGGTGGCTGGACCGGCTGACCCACCTGCACCGGCCCGATCCGGAAGGGCCGCATCATCTCGTTGTCCTCGTGCTCGATGATGTGGCAGTGCCAGACGTACTGCCCAGGAGTCAGGAACCGCACCTTCAGCCGGATCATCTCGCCCGGGTAGACGATGACGGTGTCCTTGAGGTTGGTCTCGCCGGGCTCCGGCGGCCGGGGGGTCGAACCGGGTGCGATCTCCACCGTGCGCACGACGTCGGGCACCATCGTCTCGGTCACCCGGATGGCCTGCCGCGCGACGACCTCGAACTTCGACTCGTGGATGTGCACGGGGTGCGCGTCCTCGGTCGTGTTGTAGACGTCCCAGTGCTCGGCGACCCCGGGGGTGGGGTTCTCGGTGACCGGGTCGCCCCACATGGTGCCGCTCACCTTCGCTGGGCCGGTTGCCGGATCGCCCTCGACGACGCCGAGGAGCGCACCAGAGGGACCGTCGTACGTCATCGACATGTTCTCGAGCATCGCCAGGCGGCGGGTGACGGTGGCGGCGGGAAGCGGTGTCGGTGAGGGCAGCTGGAGCCTGGAGGCAGGCGTGGAGGTGTCGACGGACACTGCGGCGCCAACGGTCAGGCGCAGCACCTGCCCCGTCGAGTCGGGATCGGCCGATACGAAGTCGACGCCGGGCTCGCCCCCGCCGTAGGGCTCGTCGGGCCCGACGTTGCGCAGCACGTAGCTCCCGGGGGTGACGGCGGTGAAGTCGATGATGAGGTCGGCCCGCTCGGAGGGGGCCAGCAACAGGCGTCCCTGACGGCCGCCGAGGTCGAGGGGGGCGGCCAGGAAGCCGCCGTCGTTGCCGATCTGGTGCACCGTGACCCCCGGGATGGAGGTGAAGTCGAGGATCAGGTACCGCGACCCGCAGGCGTTGAGGACCCGGGTGCGGTAGCGGCGGCGCTCGACGTCGGCCTGGGGCCACGTGTTGCCGTTGACGGTGATGGTGTTGCCGAAGAACTCGGGGTTCCAGATCGGCGCCAGGTCGCCATCGGGGACGTAGGGACCGGGGGCATCGTCGAAGAACGCGCGGGAGTCGGGGTAGAAGAGGCTGCCGTCGGTGTTGAAGGAGCGGTCGGCGATGACCAACGGGATCTCGCGGAAGCGGCGGGGGGTGCGGTAGTCGCTCTCGTCGGGGGCGGGTGAGGGCAGCTGGGCCGTACGGCGCTTCATACTGTCGCGCACGCCGGCGTCACCCTGGCTCCCCCCACGCACCAGGTAGAACCCGGCCATCCCCGCGTAGACGTTCAGCCGCGTCATGCCGAGCGTGTGGTCGTGGTACCAGTTCGCGCACGCCCGGTCGGGGTTGGGGTACTGCGAGACCACTCCGTCGACGGGCCACGTGGCGCCGAACTTCATACGGGCCTTCTGGGCGAAGAAGTCGTGCCAGCGGCCGTTGCGGGCGAAGGACGCCGGGATGTCGTTGGCGGCCGGCAGCACCCACGTCTCGGAGTACCCGTCGGACTCGTCACCCACGTTGGTGGCGCCGTGGACGTGCGTCACGGTCGGCACCGGCCCCTCGTACCGGGGTGGGGTGCTCATGAACAGCGGACGCGTGTCGCGCCCGTCGACCCCACCGCCCGGGTTGGCCCAGTGCAACGTGGGGTCGACCGCCAGCAGGTGGGCGAGGTAACCCCCGGACCCGTCGACCAGCTGGTTGCGCCACCGCACCTGCACCGGTCGGCCCCGGGTGGCCTCGATGGTCATGCTGGGGAAGCGGAAGTCGCGGGGTGCGCCCTTGAGCGCCGTGGCGACGGGACCGTAGGCGAAGACGGCGGTGGTCGGGAGGCCGGCGGGCAGGATCTGCTGCTGGACGCGTCGGACGGCGATGTCGTAGAGGTCGACCTCCCGCCCGTTCTGACGGGTCACGCCCGAGCGAGGCATGCGCGCTGGCACGACGAGCGGCATGGCCCACTTCGGGATCGACGCGGCGTCGAGGGTGCCACCGGCCACGGGGGTGGCGGAGATGAGCCGGGCACCCGCGGTGCCGGCAACGAAGACGCCGAGGGATCCGGCAGCGGTCAGACGAAGGAAATGACGACGCTTGAGCGGGCGCGACGAAGGCATGGCGGGCCGATCTGGGCTGGAGGGAGGGCCGTCTCACCGTTGAGCCAGGGCCCCTGGCATAGCCCGACTGTGAGCGTGGCCGGGAGCGGCCACATCCCTCGCGGCGCAAATGTCATTTGCCTGTCATCGGACTGGGAGAACCCTGTGGGCTCGACCAGGACGCGCGAGAGACAGGCGGCTGAGTGAGACCTACAATCCGTCCAATGTGCTTCGCTGTCGCTGTCGCTGTCGCTGACCTCTATGCCGTGGACTGTGCGTCGGCATGAGCAGCACGGCCTCCGACGACCCGGGGCGGCGTCGGCACTACACGGACTTCTACGACGGCGTGGAGGCCGACCCCGGGCGACCCCTGCTGGCCGTGTTCGGCAACTGCCAGGCCGAGTCGCTGCGCCTGGTCCTCGACGACGACGACCTGCGTACGGTGCGCGTCCCCGCCGTCCACGAGTGGACGGCCGACGACCTCTCCCCCCTGGACGCATTGCTGCCCCGGCTCGACCTCCTCGTCACGCAACGGGTCGGCGACGACTACCGCGGTCTGCCGGTCGGCACCGAGCAGCTGCTGGCCCGCACGCGACCCACCCTGCGCCACGTCCTCGTGCCGAGCCTGCGGTATGCGGGTCGCTCGCCCTTTCACGTGCTGGTGCACCCGCCCCAGCTGCTGGATCCCGACCCCCCGATGGTGCCCTACCACGACCTCCGGACCGTGGTCCGGGCCGCGTGGCACCGTGAAGGTCTCGACCCACCTCCAGCACACCCCCTCACGAGGGAGGCGGTCGTGGCGATCGCCGCCGACTCGGTCGACGAGCTGCGTCGGCGGGAGCGCCTCAACGGCACCCTCGTCGCCAGCGACCTGCTCACGGTCGAGGCCCGCCCGCAGATGCGCACGATCAACCACCCCGGCAACGACCTCTTCACCGCGCTGGCCGTCAGGGTCCGGTCCGCTCTCGGGCTCGAGGCCCGCCCGACCCGGCTGGACCGTCCGCTGCTGAACCACATCCACGCCCCCGTCGAGGCAGCCGTCGCAGCCGTCTTCGGCGACGTGTCACCCCGGGAGACCTGGGTCGTCGATGGAGAGGAGATCGACCTCGGCATCGTCGAGCGTGCCCAGCTGGCCTGGTACGAGACTCGGGCCGACGTGCTCGACGAGGTCCTGCGGCGGTCAGGTCGACAGCTGCGCCACCTGGGCCTCAGCACCCCGCCCGTCAGGGCGAGCGGCACGGCCAGCACTCGAGCCAGCGGTCAGGAAAGCACCGCTCGGTAGACCGCAAGCGTCCGGTCGCCGATGGTCGCCCAGGAGAAGCTGTCGATGGCGCGCTGCCGACCGGCGCGTCCCATCCGCTGGGCCCGCTCCGGGTCGGAGACGGCCTCCGTCAGCGCCGCCGCGAGATCGGCCACGAAGCGGTCGGCGTCGACGGGGATCCCGCTGCCGTCGGTGACCTGCTCGATCGGGACGAGCCACCCTGTCTCGCCGTCGACCACCACCTCGGGGATGCCACCAGTCGCCGTCGCGACCACGGCGAGCTCGCAAGCCATCGCCTCCAGGTTGACGATGCCGAGCGGCTCGTAGATCGATGGACACGCGAAAACCGTTGCGGCAGAGAGGATCGCGACAACCTGGGCCCGAGGAAGCATCTCCTGGATCCAGACGATCCCGTCCCGCTGGGCCCGCAGGTCGGCGACCAGCGCCTCGACCTCGGCCAAGATCTCGGGGGTGTCCGGGGCCCCAGCGCAGAGCACGAGCTGCACCTCGGGCGGGAGGGCGGCGGCAGCCCGCAGGAGGTAGGGCAGCCCCTTCTGGCGCGTGATCCGTCCGACGAAGACGACCGACGGGCGGTCGGGGTCGATCCCGTGCGTTCGCACGACGTCGAGGTCGTCGGCCTTCTGCCACAGCTGGCTGTCGATCCCGTTGTGCACCACGTGCACCCGCGACGGGTCGAGCGACGGGTAGCTGGCGAGGATGTCGGACCGCATCCCGGCACTCACGGCGACGACGGCCGCGGCGGCCTCGTACGCCGTGCGTTCGGCAAAGGACGACACGCGGTAGCCCCCGCCCAGCTGTTCGGCCTTCCACGGCCGCATCGGCTCGAGCGAGTGGGCGGTGACGACGTGAGGCATCCCCCCCAGCAGCGACGCGACGTGGCCACCGAAGTTGGCGTACCAGGTGTGGGAGTGCACGAGGTCGGCCCCGACGCAGTCCTGCGCCATGGTCAGGTCGACCCCGAGGGTCTGCAGCGCGGGGTTCGCCGCTGAGAGCTCCGCGAGCTCGCCGTACGCGAAGGTGCCGACCTCCTCGCGCGCCTCACCGAAGCAGCGGACCTGCACGTCGATGTCGCCGCGCTCGCGCAAGGCCCGCACGAGCTCCGCGACATGGACCCCCGCACCGCCGTAGACCGCCGGGGGGTACTCCTTGCTCAGGATGTCAACTCGCACCCACCGCACCCTAGTGCGGAGTGGGCGGTGAGGACAGCCTGCGGCACTCCATCGTGTCCGCGCCGCGTCAACTTCTCAGCACGGCGACAACCACAACCACGGGACAACCACAACCACGGGACAACTCTGTGGAAGACACGGGGGCAGCCCCCTCGCGTTCGGCGGCCCGGCCACCCTAGGGTGAGCGCATGGCGCGACGGACGCAGAATGCAAAGGTGCTGGCGATCGTCCTGGCTGGCGGGGAGGGCAAGCGACTGATGCCCTTGACCGCCGACCGGGCGAAACCGGCGGTGCCCTTCGGTGGGATCTACCGGCTGGTCGACTTCGCCTTGTCGAACGTCGTCAACAGCGGCTACCTCAAGGTGGTCGTGCTGACGCAGTACAAGTCGCACAGCCTCGACAAGCACGTCACCTCCCTGTGGCGGATGTCGACGCTGCTCGGCAACTACGTGGCTCCGGTTCCGGCCCAGCAGCGGGTCGGCAAGGACTGGTACCTCGGCAGCGCCGACGCCATCTTCCAGAGCCTCAACCTGCTCGCCGACGAGAAGCCCGACATCGTCGTCGTCGTGGGCGCCGACCACGTCTACCGCATGGACTTCTCGCAGATGGTCGACCAGCACATCGACACCGGCGCCGGGGTCACCGTGGCGGCGATCCGGCAGCCCATCGCCCTCGCCGACCAGTTCGGTGTCATCGAGGTCGACGACGGCGACCGCCGCAAGATCGGCCAGTTCCTCGAGAAGCCGACCGACGCCAAGGGTCTCCCCGACGCCCCGCACGAGGTGCTGGCGTCGATGGGCAACTACGTCTTCGACGCCGATGTGCTCATCGACGCCGTGACCAGCGACCACACCCGCGACGGCAGCAAGCACGACATGGGCGGTGACATCGTGCCCGCCTTCGTCGACGCGGGACGCGGTTACGTCTACGACTTCAAGGACAACGTCGTGCCCGGCTCGACCGAGCGCGACCAGGGCTACTGGCGTGACGTGGGCACGATGGACTCCTACTACGAGGCCAACATGGACCTCATCTCGGTGCACCCCGTCTTCAACCTCTACAACTACGAGTGGCCGATCTACACCTCGACGGGGTCGTTGCCGCCGGCCAAGTTCGTCCACGGCCACGGTGACCGGGTGGGCGAGGCCCGTAACTCGGCCGTCTCCCCCGGTGTCGTCATCAGCGGCGGGCAGGTGTCGGGCTCGGTCATCGCCCCGCGGGTCAACGTCCACTCCTATGCGTCGATCAGCGACAGCGTCATCCTCGACAGCGTCGACGTCGGGCGCTACGCGACGATCCGCAAGGCCATCGTCGACAAGAACGTGATCGTGCCCGAGCACGCCGAGATCGGGGTCGACCACGACCACGACCGAGCACGGGGGTTCTGGGTCACAGAGTCCGGGATCACCGTCGTCGGCAAGGGGCAGAAGGTCGCCGTCTGAGCCGTCGGACCTGCCTGACACCCTAGGGACGTGACCACCGACGACTTCCGGGCCCAGCCATCCGGAGACGACAGCAACGCGCGCACCCTCGCCGTCTACGAGGCCCATGCCGAGCAGTACGCCGAGCAGACCGAGACCTCGGGCTCGATCACCCACCGCACGTTCCTGCGGCGCCTTGCTCGCATCGCGCCACCGGGAGAGGTGCTCGAAGTCGGCAGCGCGCAGGGCCGCGACGCGGCCTACCTCGAGCAGCACGGGCGCAGGGTGCGCCGTACGGACGGCACCCACGCTTTCGTCGCCATGCTGCGGGCCCAGGGCCAGGACGCCGATGTGGTCAACCTGCTCACCGACGACCTCGCCGACGACACCCACGGTCCGTATGCCGCGGTGCTCGCCAACGCGGTCTTCCTCCACTTCACTCCCGACGAGCTCGTGGAGGTGCTGACCCGGGTGCGCGCGGCCCTGATCCCCGGAGGGGTGCTCGGCTTCAGTGTGAAGGTGGGCGAGGGCACCCAGTGGAGTGACCACAAGCTGGGGGCCCCGCGCTTCTACCAGTTCTGGCAGGCGGAGCCCCTGCAGGCTCTGGTCGACTCCGCCGGGTTCGTCGACGTCGAGGTCGAGCTCGACGTCGGTGAGCCGTGGGGCTGGTACTTCGTCGTCGCGCGCACGCCTCCCGCCTGACCCGCCGGCGCGTCGGCGAGGCCGGCGGTGCCGGCGCGCGGTCGGCGTGGGGAGCAGGCAGGATGTGCCGTATGCCGTCCGCTCGCATAGCCGTCCAGGTCCAGCCCCAGCACGCGTCGTACGACGACCTTCGCCGCATGTGCGCCATCCTCGAGGAGCTCGGGGTCGACCAGATCCTTAACTGGGATCACTTCTTCCCGCTCGGGGGCGACCCCGACGGGCAGCACTTCGAGTGCTGGACGATGCTGGCCGCCTGGGCCGAGGCGACCGTGCGGGTCGAGATCGGCGCTCTCGTCACCTGCAACAGCTACCGCAACCCCCAGCTGCTCGCCGACATGGCGCGCACGGTCGACCACATCAGCGCCCGCGGTGGCGAGGGACGGCTGGTGCTCGGGATCGGCTCGGGATGGGCCGAGCGCGACTACGCGGAGTACGGCTACCCCTTCGGCACCGCGGGGAGCAGGCTCGACGACCTCGCCCGTGACCTGCCCCTGATCAAGCAGCGGTGGTCGCAGCTCAACCCTGCCCCCACCCGTCACATCCCCGTGCTGATCGGCGGCGGCGGCGAGAAGAAGACCCTGCGGATCGTGGCCGAGCACGCCGACATCTGGCACACCTTCGGCGGCCCCGACACCGTCGTGCACAAGCGGTCGGTGCTCGACGCCTGGTGCGCCGAGGTGGGTCGGGAGCCGTCTGACATCGTCACGTCGGCGGGAGTGGCCCCCACCCCCGGCCGCATGCGGGAGGTGGTCGACAGCTACGCCGAGAACGCCCAGGCGCTCCACGACGTCGGCGTCCGCCTCTTCACCGTCGGCATCTCCGGCGAGGAGCACACCGACCCCGCGTCGTTGGACAAGGTCCGCGAGCTGATCGCCTGGCGCGATGACGTCAACCGCTGAGCGGTGACCGCTGCCCCGTGATCCCCTGACCCCTGACCGCAGCCGCTAACCGCTAACCGCCTTACGCCTGACCGTTGACCGCCTGACCCCCGAGGGTTGACCGCCCGGCGGACGTGGGCTCAGATGCCGGCGGACTCGACCTTGAGCGTGTCCCTGGCCTTGGCGACGGCGTCCTCGGTCGAGCTGACGACGTCGTCGGGGACGGCCCCCACCAGCGTCAGGCTGACCACGGTGTCGTCCACCCCGGTCACCACCTGGGTCATCTCGAGACCGTCGAGGTCGCCCCCGCGAGCGGTGATGCGGACCGCGACCGGGTGGTCGCCCACACGGGGTGGACTGACCACAGCGACGTCGACGGTCGAGCGACCCGCGCCGGGGAGGGTGAGGGACACCGTCCGGCAGGAGCGGTTGGCGGCTGCGACGCGAGCAAGGAGCGTGGCCACCTCGACCTTGGATCCGAGGTAGTCGATGCCCTCGTCGATGAACGGACCGTCCTGACCGGCGCTGAACGAGGTGGTGGCGCTGGCCTTCGACCCAGGCGCGGAGGCGGCGCTACCGAGGGCAACGAAGTCCTGGCAGGCCGCCGAGGTCGTGGTCATCGACGGGGAGGAGCCACCTCCGGCACCCGGCGCCGCGTTGTCGACCGACCAGCCGGGCGGCAGGTCGTCGAGACCGAGGAGGGCTGTGGTCAGCAGGGCAGTCGTCCGGGGACGGGCTGCGGGGGCCGAGACGGTGGCTGGCGCCGAGGAAGTGGCGCTGGTGGTGGCGCTGGCCGGAGGCGACGGCGAGGTGACAGCCGACGTCGTGGTGACCGGGGTCTTCCCCGCTGCGGCCACACCCGACCCACAACCCGCCACGGCCACCGTGGCCAGTCCGCCCACCGCGCACGCGACGAGGGAGCGGATCAGTAGGGCGCGACGCCGGGTCGCGAGGGTCGGGTCCACCGTGCGGGCCGTCTCGCGCGGGCGGAGCGCGGGCGAGGAAGAGGAGAGAGTCACCCCAGCAAGGTAGGTGAGCCTCCGGGCGTGAGAATCCCCTGATCGGGTGGTCCCACCCGCTACTTTCGACCCTTTCGCCCCATTAGATACCGGACATGGCCCCCGACCCCCTTCCGGGGTGTCAAGGGTGGGTCATCAGACCAAACCACCGCAGGGCCAGGGCGGGCCCCTGAGCGCACAAGGTCGTCACCAGGGAGTCGTGTGCCACGTCACCCCGGTGTCGTCGACCTGGGCGACGAGGTCGCGCTCGTGGACCAGCGTGTGATGGCGACGGCACAAGAGCGCGGCGTTGGCCACATCCGTCTCCCCTCCTCGCGACCACCACTGCGGATGGTGCACATCGCACCAAGTTGAGGGCACTGAGCAACCCGGATACGTGCATCGTCGGTCCCGTCGCCACACCACCAACCGCTGCGCCGGGCTGAACAACCGCCGTGACCGCCCCAGATCCAGCACCTGCCCTGCCGACCCCAGCACGGCCGGGATGATCCGCGCGTCACACGCCATCCGCCGCACCACCTCCGGTGACAGCAGCTCTCCCGACCCCGTCACCCCGGCGCCACGCAACCCCTCCACCAACGCCTCGTAGCCGATCGTCACCAGCACCTGCGCCTTGACGCCCGGCGGTGACCCTCCAGACGACCCGGATCTCTCACGATCAAGCAGTTCCGCACTATGCCGGCCAAGCCTGTCGCCGTGCACGTGCTCCGGCGACGGCACGCGGTCATGCGCCTTCGTGGGTGCTGACGCCTCCGTCTGCTCCCTGACCTGTGGCTGCTCCGGCATCGTCGGACGTCGTGGCGCGCCTGCCCCGGCGGCACCCGATGCCTCCGACGACCCCGACGCGACCGCCCGACCCACGAGGTCCAGCAACGCATCCGCCCGACGAGTCGCCGCCGACCGCGGATCAGCCAGCTCTCCCGGCTCCAAGGACCCGTCGGCCACCCGACGGGGCGCGGACAGCGCGGCCACCGCGGCATCCACGATCGCCGCCCCTTCCGGATCCAGCGTCATCCGGTAGTGCGCCATCCCGCTCTCGGTGCCCCCACCATCCGTCCGGGTCAGGCCACGGGCCAGCCGCTGCCGCCGCTCCAGGTCCTCCAGATCCCGGACGGGACGGGCCAACCGGACCGCCTGACGCAACGCCGCGGCCAGCTCCCGCTCGTCCACTCCGCGGCAGCGCCCTCGACCTGCACCCAGCCGACCACCCTCAACACCAGAGGCCGTGGCCTCAGCGGCGCTCGCCTCGGCGTCGTCCGCACCGCCACGTGCCACTCCTCCGTCCCCGCCGACACCGACGCCGACACCGACGCCGACACCGACACCGACGGGGTCGTCGCTGGCCCCGGCCACGAGCCCTGTCACCCACTCCGCTAGATCATCGGGATCCGCCACCACGCGCACTGCGTCCACGAACCGGGCCACCTGCGCCGCCTTCCCCACCGGGAGCACCCCCGCCGCCACCGCCGTTGCGAGCTGGTCACTCCCGGGGCGACGCTCGTTGACCGCCTTCGCCACGGCCACCACCGACGACACCGCCCGCACCTCCGGCAACGGCGCCCAGACCCCCAGCGCCTGGCGCACCCAGTCCACGACCGAGAACCCCGCGGCCGAGGCCGTCCCGCGGGCCAGCACCTCCCCCACGAGGGCCACCTCCGCCGACGCCGCCAGCGCCCTCAGCCGACCGATCCGGCCCAGCGCATCCCGCACGCCCTCCTCCCCCACGCCCCACGCCGGAGCCCCACCCGGTACCCCGACCGCCAACTCCACCCACGCCACCGCCTGACCCCACGCGTCGACCTCGGTGACCTCGCTCACGCCGGCCACCGCACCCACTGCACCCACGGCACCCACCGCACCCACCGCTGGAGCAGTGTCGCCGACACCGCGGACGCCTGCATACACAGTCCGCTCCACCGGAACCGGCTCGGGCACCGACGGCATCGCCTCGACCCGCCACCCCGGCCCCGGCTGGGCCCACTGAGGAACCGAACCATCGCCGAGGTGGCACGACCACCCACCTCCCGTCGACCCCGACACGCCACTCGTGCCAGTCGAGACGACCGCGCCGGCCGCGACCGAGCCAGCCGAGGCCGACCATCCCGTCGAGCCCGTCGAGACCGTCGAGCCCGTCGAGACCGAGGAGACCGAGGAGACCGAGGTGCCAGCATCGTCGGGACCCGCGAACGGGTCACCGTCCTCGCCGCCCTCACCGCCCCGCAGGTCCTCGTCCATGGCCCCAACCTAGACGCCACCACCGACAGGGGTACGAGATCAGCATTTCCGCCAATTCGACTGGTACAGAACGGTCGTGAGTAACACCAGCCCCACCCGGACCACCCGGACCACCCGGACCACCCGGACGACCCGGACGACCCGGACCACCCAATGACTGGTCATCGGCCAGCGACCAACCCCAGCCGACACCCACCCAAACCACCGTGGAATCGCGACCGCTCACTCCGACGTCGCGGACGTCCCCACTCCGAGGAAGTCCGCAAGGGAACGGACGCCACCGTAGAGGTGCACGCGCAGGCCCCGCTCCGCCGCCGCCTCGACGTTCACCCGGGTGTCGTCGACGAACGAGCACCCCGCCAGCGGGGAGCCGAGGCTCAGACATGCTGCCTCGAACACTCGAGGGTCCGGCTTGGCGATCCCCAGGTCGGCGCTGTTGACGACGACGTCGAAGGCGTCATCGAGACGTAGCCGCCGAAGGTCATCGTGCAGCCGCGTCGTCGCGTTGGTCAGCAGACCGACGCGCCACCCCGAAGACCGGGCGGTACGGAGCACCTCCAGCACCTCGCCGTCCACCTCACCCGGCGACGCCGACCACTCGTCGACCGCGGCCGCTGCGGCCGCCGCTCCGGCCGACACTCCGGCCGACTTCCTGGCCGACTCTCCGGCCGACTCTCCGGCCGACTCTCGGCGAGCTCGCGCTGCCTGGCCTCGACGGCGACGGGGGGTTCGACCGCGGTCGGCAGGTAGGCGACGCGCGGCGGCTGGGGTGATCCGTGCTCGACCACCCCCGGGTCACCCCCCGACCACCGCTCACCTGCCCGCCCGCCGGCCACCCGGCCCACGGACCCCTCCTCGGTCTGCGGGGCCACCGGCCTAGGCTGGGGCGCGTGACCGAGGGCCCCGTACGACCTCCTCTTCCCTACGCGGAGAGCGACGAGGAGACCCTCCTCGTCACCGTCTCGGGTGACGACCGGCCGGGGGTGACCAGCGCCCTCTTCGACGCCATCGCCGCCATCGGGGCACAGGTGCGCGACCTCGAGCAGGTCGTCGTCCGTGACCACCTCACCCTCGGCATGCTCCTGGCTGCCGGTGAGCGCACAGCGGAGGTCGAGGAGGTCGTCCGCCGGGTCGGCGGTGCGCTAGGGATGAAGGTTCGCGTGCGTCACGGCTCGGGCGACTCGACGAGACGCCGTACGGGGCGCGCAGCGGTCACCGTGCTGGCCTCGCCCCTCGGCGCCGACGTGGTCTCGGCTCTCACCGCCCGGATCGCCGCCCACGGCGCCAACATCGACCGCATCCGGCGGCTCTCGCGCTACCCCGTCACCACCCTCGAGCTCGACATCTCCGGGGCCGACCTTCCCAGCCTGCGGCGAGAGCTCTCGCTCGAGGCCGCCGCCCTGGGCGTCGACATCGCCGTCTCCCCCGCCGGGCTCGCCCGGCGGGGGCGGCGCCTGGTGGTGATGGACGTCGACTCGACCCTCATCCAGCAGGAGGTGATCGAGATGCTGGCGGCGTACGCCGGCCGTGAGGCCGAGGTGGCCGCCGTCACCGCACGGGCGATGGCCGGTGAGCTCGACTTCGCCGACTCGCTGCGCGAGCGGGTCCGGGCCCTCGAGGGCCTCGACGCGTCGGTGCTCGACCGGGTGCGCGAGGCCGTCGTCCTCACCCCCGGTGCCCGGACGCTCGTGCGCACCCTCAAGCGGCTGGGCTTCACCGTGGCTCTCGTCTCCGGCGGGTTCATCGAGATCGTCGGGCCCATCGCCGACGAGCTGAACATCGACCACGCCGAGGCCAACCGTCTCGAGATCGTCGACGGCCGGCTCACCGGAAGGGTGGTGGGCGACATCGTCGACCGCGCCGGCAAGGCCCGCGCCCTGCGCCGCTTCGCCGACGAGGCGGGCCTGCCGCTCTCGCGCACCGTCGCCATCGGCGACGGGGCCAACGACCTCGACATGCTCGGTACGGCTGGCCTCGGGGTCGCCTTCAACGCCAAACCGGTCGTGCGGGCCCAGGCCGACACCGCGGTCAACGTGCCCTACCTCGACGCCGTCCTCTTCCTCCTGGGCATCACCCGCGAGGAGGTCGAGGAAGCCGACGACCTCGACGGGACCCCGACACCGGCCCCCGTCACGGCGCGTCCCCTCCCCGGAGGCTGATCCGGTTCACCGACCAATAGGGTTGGCGGATGGCGACACGAGAGGCACCGGCGACCCGAAGGGCCCCCAGGCCCCGCCCCCGCACCCTCCTGGTGATCGGGGGAGCCGAGGACAAGGTCGGCACCTCAACCATCCTCAAGCGATTCGTCAAGCTGGCCGGCGGCAAGAGCTCACGCATCGTCATCGTGCCCACGGCGTCGTCATTCGTGGACGAGGTCGTCGTCGGCTACACGACGGCCTTCACGCGGCTCAAGGCCGGGCCCGACATCCGCGTCGTGCACGCGACCTCACGACAGGAGGCCCACGACCCCGAGCTCGTGGCCCGACTCGATGACGCGACGGGGGTCTTCCTCTCGGGGGGCAGCCAGCTCAAGCTCAGCCAGTACTACCCGGGCACCCCCGTGGGCGAGGCCATGCACGCTGCCTACCAGCGCGGAGCCGTCGTCGCCGGCACCTCGGCCGGGGCCTCGATCCTCAGCCGCCACATGATCTCGATGGGCGAGGAGCGCCTCACCCCGAGACAGCGGATGAGCCAGCTCACCGCCGGGCTCGGCTTCATCGACGACGTCGTGCTCGACCAGCACTTCGACGAGCGGGGACGCTACGGGCGGCTGCTGTCGATCGTCGCCAACTCTCCCCACCTGCTCGGCGTGGGGATCGACGAGAACACCGCCGTCGAGATCCACGACGAGCGGCTGATGACCGTGCTCGGGGCACGGGCGGTCTTCGTCCTCGACGGGCGGGCCGCCGTCACCGACGCGTCCGACGCGCGCCGCGGGGCGCCCCTGCTCGTCTCGGGGGCGGTGGTCCACACGCTGCCCGCGGGGGCGACGTTCGACCTCCAGACGGCCGCCCTCGTCGAGTTCGTCGAGCGGCACCAGGACAAGGACGCCAGCGGCGCCTCGGCGCGCGAGCGACTCCCCGCCGTCAAGAAGGACAAGCCACCCACCACACCCCCTACCGCGACCAGCTGAACCCCTCGCCGGCACCTCACCCCAGGAGACACCCGTGGCCGCAGCACGACCCACCCCGACCGGTCCGGCAGCCCCGGACGTGCGCATCGTCGAGTCGCGTGTCTACCGAGGTCCGAACCTGTGGTCCTACGAGCAGGCCATCCACCTCGTCGTCGACCTCGGCGTGCTCGAGGCATACCCCACCGACACGCTGCCGGGCTTCACGCAGGGTCTGCTCGAGGCGCTCCCCGGACTGCGTCGACACAGCTGCTCACGCGGGCACGCCGGTGGCTTCGTCGAGCGGCTCGAGGAGGGGACCTGGCTCGGGCACGTCGCCGAGCACGTGGCCCTCCAGCTGCAGACCGAGGCCGGGCAGGACCAGCGCCGGGGCAAGACGAGGGCCGTCCGCGGCCGCAGCGGGCACTACAACGTCATCTACGGCTTCAACGACGAGACCGTCGGGCTGTCAGCCGGACGGCTCGCCGTACGCCTGGTCAACCACCTCGTCGAGCCGGAGGAGGGCTTCGACTTCCCCACCGAGCTCGACACCTTCCTGCGTCTGGCGCAGCGTACGGCGTTCGGGCCGTCGACCGCCGCGATCATCGAGGAGGCGGTGAGCCGCGACATCCCCTACATCCGCCTCAACGGTGCCTCGCTGGTCCAGCTCGGACAGGGCGTGCACCAGCAGCGGATCCGGGCGACGATGACCTCCAGGACCAGCGCCCTCGCGGTCGACATCGCCAGCGACAAGGACCTCACCGGCACCCTGCTGGCGGCCGCCGGGCTCCCCGTACCCAAGCAGGAGACCGCGCGCACGGTGCGAGGCGTCGTCGAGGCGGCCCAGCGGATCGGCTTCCCCGTCGTCGTCAAGCCCCTCGACGGCAACCACGGCCGTGGCGTCTGCCTCGACCTGCAGTCGGCGCAGGACGTGGAGAAGGCCTTCGACATCGCCAAGGCCGAGTCCCGTGGTGGCACCCTCATCGTCGAGTCCTTCGTCACCGGCCGCGACTACCGCTGCCTCATCGTCGGCGGCCACATGGTGGCCATCGCCGAGCGCGTGCCCGCCCACGTCGTCGGCGACGGCGAGCACACCGTCGCCCAGCTCGTCGAGACCACCAACGCCGACCCCCGCCGCGGTGTCGGCCACGAGAAGGTGCTGACCAAGATCAAGGTCGACGCGGCGGCCCTCGAGGTGCTGAGCAGCCAGGGCTGGACGCTGGACGGTGTGCCGCCCGCCGGGGAGATGGTCAAGCTCGCGCTCACGGGCAACATGTCGACCGGGGGCATCTCCATCGACCGCACCTTCGACGCCCATCCCGACAACGTCGAGATCGCCGAGGAGGCCGCCCGCATGGTCGGGCTCGACGTCGCGGGCATCGACTTCATCGCCCCGGACATCGCGTCACCGGTGCGGGAGACCGGTGGCGCCATCTGCGAGGTAAACGCCGCCCCCGGCTTCCGCATGCACACGCACCCGACCGTCGGCGTGCCGCAGTTCGTCGCCAAGCCGGTCGTCGACCTGCTCTTCCCGCCGGGCACCCCGTCGAGGGTGCCGATCGTCGCGGTCACCGGCACCAACGGCAAGACGACGACGTCACGGATGATCGCCCACATCTTCAAGGGCCTCGGCCGCAAGGTCGGCATGACCTCGACCGACGGGATCGTCATCGACGAGCGGCTCGTCATCAAGGCCGACGCCTCGGGTCCGAAGTCGGCCCGCATGGTGCTGCAGAACCCCCGGGTCGACTTCGCCGTGATGGAGGTCGCCCGGGGCGGCATCATCCGCGAGGGCCTCGGCTACGACCGCAACGACGTCGCGGTCGTCACGAACGTCGACGCCGACCACCTCGGCCTCCGGGGGATCGACACGGTCGAGCAGCTGGCCGACGTCAAGGCGGTCGTCGTGGAAGCGGTGCCCCGCAACGGTTTCGCCGTGCTCAACGCCGACGACCCGAACGTGCGGGCGATGCGTCGGCGATGCTCCGGTGACATCGTGTGGTTCTCGTTGGAGTACCCGGGCAGCGAGAGCCGCGACTTCATCGAGAAGGCCTGCCGCCGCGGCGGACGGGCCGTCGTCCTCGAGCAGACCGACCGGGGCGACATGATCGTCATCCGTCACGGCCGCCGCAGCATGCAGCTCGCCTGGACCCACCTGCTCCCCTCCACCTTCGGCGGTACGGCGCGCTTCAACGTCGCCAACGCCCTGGCCGCCACCGGCGCGGCCTTTGCCGCCGGGGCTCCACTGCACGACATCCGTCAGGGCCTGCGGACCTTCACGACGAACTACTACCTGTCCCCGGGCCGGATGAACCAACTGGTCGTCGGCAACGTCGAGGTCTTCATCGACTACTGCCACAACGCTGCTGGGATGAGGGCGCTCGGCCAGTTCGTCGACGCCTACGCCGCTCAGCTGCAGGGTCGCTCAGACCTCAAGACGTCGCGCATCGGCGTCATCGGTGCGGCCGGTGACCGCCGCGACGACGACATGCGCGAGCTCGGCGAGGTGGCTGCGCGGCACTTCGACGTCATCGTCGTCCGCGAGGACCAACGGTTGCGTGGACGCACCGCCGGTGAGACCGCCGAGCTCGTGGCCGACGGCGCGCGCCGGGCCATGGCCGACGGAGCCCGGTGCCGTCAGGTGGAGATCGTCCTCGACGAGATCACGGCCGTCGGCCACGCCATGGCCCGCGCCAACCCCGGTGACCTCGTGGTGATGTGCGTTGACCAGCACGCCGAGGTGCTCTCCGAGCTCGAGACGCGGACCTCGTGGGCCCAGGCCGGCTCGCACGCCGGCGAGCTGGCCGGCGACCCGGACCTCGATCCCGTGGTGCTCTCTCAAATGGCGAGCACCAAGGGCACCGAGGCCGGAGAGGAGGCCCTGGTCTCGTCGACGCCGAAGGCCGGGAACGTCGCCGACGCGGCCCGGTCGAGCGTCCCGGACGACGAGCCCTACCTCGACGACGAGCCGCCCCCGACCGACAGCAAGCGCCTGCGTCGCTCCGGCGAGCCCGACCGGGAGCCCGGGGCCGTCTGAGGGTCGGACGACTGACGCCGCCCCTGTCGGTGCGGCGTCAGGCCGTCGGTGGACGGACGGGGTCAGACGCGCCGGGTCAGTACTCCACGCCGCTCACGGCGTCGGCACCGAACCCCCAGTCGTACAACACGTCGAAACCGGTCCCGCCCGTCACGGTGTCGTCCCCCGCCCCCCCGAAGATGCAGTCAGCACCGCCCTGACCGGAGATGGTGTCGGCTCCGTTCCCTCCGTTGATCAGGTCGGCACCGCCCCCGCCCCGGATCGTGTCGTTCCCACCCATCCCGTTGATGGTGTCGTTGCCCGGTCCCCCGATCAGGGTGTCGTTCCCCGACGTGCCGGTGATGACCAGGCCGCCCACGCCGCAGACGAGGGCCGCGAGGGGAGCGGTGGGGAGGGTCGATCCCGACGACGCTGCATACGCGGGGGCCGACAGGGACAGGGCGGCGAGCCCCGTGAGAGCCAGGGTGGTGAGGGTGCGTGGGCGAGTGAACATGTCGAGCTCCTTCTGGTGGGTGGTGATGGTGGTGGGTGGTGGTGGTGCTGCGGAAGCGTGGCCGACCGACGTCATCGCCGGATCACAACGGGCGCACCGGCCGCGGCGGGGGTGCCAGCGGGGATCGAGGGACCCCCGGGTCCCACCTCGAGCACCCGGGGGTCGGGGGCCGGGGCGTCCAGATCGGCCATGACCCCCGCCCATCGGTCGAAGGCGCGGCGTGCCTCGCCGTGCCGCCCTGTGCGGCACAGGGAGCGGACGAGCAGCCGGTGCACCTGCTCGTCGAGCGGGTCGACGACGAGGAGCCGCTGCAGCAGCGCGTGGGACTGCGACGGCTGTCCCTGGCGAGTCCGCAGGGTGGCCAGCAGGCGCACCGTGGCGATCCACGCCGCGCGAACGCTCTCCCGCAGGGGGTCTGCCCAGGCCTCGTCGGGCTCGTCCTCGAAGGCGTCACCGACGTAGCCCCGGTCGACGGCGTCGAGGGCCCGGGTGGCCGCGACGACCTCGTGCGGACCCGCGGCCGACGAGGCCAGTGCTGCGGCGTGGTCGGCGTCCTCGAGGAGCACGTACGCATCGACCGCGACGTGCTGGGGTTCGAGCCACAGACCTCGGTGGTCACCGGCAACGTAACGGTCCGCCGGCCACCGGCGGCCGGGGTCGAGCACCCCACGCACCGTGGCGAGCAGCACGGAGAGCCGGTGACCGGTGCGGGCGGGGTCGTCGTCGGGCCACAGGGTCTCGCAGAGCCAGGCCCTGCTGACTGGGCGACCGCGTCGGGCCACGAGCACCTTGACCAGGGTCCGGGCGTGCCGGGAGCGCCAGGCCGCAGCCGGGACGTCGACACCGGCGACGGAGGCGCGGAAGGTGCCCAGCACGGCGAGAGAGACCCTCTCCTCGCCACCCCCGACGAGACCCGTGACGACCTGCACCCCCCAGCGACGCAGCAGCACCGCCGCCTCACGAGCGGTGTCGCGGTCTGCGCTGTCGGCGCCGGGGAGGTGACCGAGGCGCACGCGCACCCGGCACACCGCCGGCACCGCCCCACCGTCCTCCCAGACGGCCAGGGCAGCGGTGAGGTGACGGCGGGCCTCGCCCACGTCACCCGTGCAGGCGGCGAGGAGCTCGAGCGCCTCGGCCAGCAGGGCCAGGGCGTCCACCGCTCGGGCCCGCTCGACGGCAGCCTCGGCCCGCGCGAGCGCCGAGCCGAGGTGACCCGTCCTCAGGGCCACCCACCCTGCAGCGGTGAGGGCGCGAGGGACGAGGTCCGCGGTCGCGGCGGCGAGAGCCTCCTCCGCGAACTCACCCGCTTCGGCGAGCAGATCGTCCGTGGTGTCCCCGGAGAGCTCGGCCGTCACCCGCGCCAACCCCGCCAACGCCGGTACGAGGACCTGCCGCTCCCCCGAGTCCCGGGCCAGGTCGGCCGCCTCACGGTAGAGGCGACGGGCGGTCTCGGTGTGAGCCTGGAGCCGGTGGGTCTCGGCTATCCCGAGCAGTCCCAACGCCATCCGGCCATCGCCGAGGTGCCGGCCCAGCGCGATCGAGCGCTCGAGGTGCCACCGGGCGTCGTCGTACCGTCCCAGGTGGGTCAGCGCCTCGGCGAGATTGTGCAGGGCGGCGAGGTGACGACCCGTCCCGCTGCCGGCGTCGAACCGGTCTCCCGTCTCGACCGCACATCGGGCGACGTGCTCGGCCTGCGCGAACCGACCCGCGGCGAGGTGCAGGCACGAGATGTTGGTGAGGACGCGCGCCACGGACACGACGTCGCCCGTGCTCGACGCGGACCGCAGCGCCGCCTCGTGATGCACCTCCTTGCGCGAGCCCTCGCAGACGCGGGCAGCGGCCAGGTGCGCGGACGTGAGGCACCGGGGGTCCCCAGAGCGCTCTGCCTGCGTCAGCAGGCGGGGCACGGTCGCGAGGGCCTCGTCACGGCGACCGAGGCCACACAGCAGGTGCACCCGCAGTGCCTCCCGTTCGACGTTCACCGGGTCGAGCGGCCCCGTCGCCGCCCGGGTCCGCCGGGAGTCCGCACCATCCGACTCCCCCAGGGCAGCCAGGGTAGTCAGGGCAGTCAGGGCAGTCAGGGCAGCCAGGGCACCATCGAGGTCGCTGGCGGCGTAGCCGACCATGGCGGCCCGCAGGGCGACCGCCCCTGCTGCCCTGGGTTCGCGGCACCGGCGCGACACCAGGTCGATGGCACGGCGCGCGGTCGTGAGCTCGCCGCAGGTGCGCAGCGCGTCGACCTCCAGCAGCCGCACGGTGATCGGCGGCTCTGGGAGCGCCGCGACCAGCCGCAGGACCCCCCGTGCCTGACCCGAGCGCAGCATGTCGTCCCCCGCGGCCCCCAGTAGTCGGGTGACCCCGTCGAGGTCTCCGGCCCGCTCGAGTGCGACGGCGGCAGCGTACGACGCCCCGGACTCCTCGTACACCCTCGCGACGGCCGCCAGCCGGGCTGCTGCCCACGACCGCCGGGGGCCCGGGAGGGCCGACACGAGAGCCGGGACCGGCTCGTGGAGGGCGGACCCGGTCCTCCCTGCGGCGGGGCGGACGACACCGAGCCGGGCCAGGGTGCCGAGCCCGACACCCAGCAGGTCGAGACCGAGCGCCTCGGCGAGACCGGTCACCGTCCCGGACGAGAGGGGGCCGAGGTCGGCGACCAGGCACAGCAGGTCGACCCACCCCGTAGGCAGGGTTTCGGCGACCTCGGTGGCGACGACCGGACGCAGGTGGCCAGCGACCTCGTGCACCAGGCCCGGCCACCCGGCCGTGAGGCGCTGCACCCGGACGGCCTCCTCGGGGTCGGTGACGCCGTACTCGTCGACGAGGACCCGCGCCACGGCCGCGGGGTCGAGCGCCAGGTCGTCGGCGGCCCGCTGGCGCAGCGGCCCGCCACCCGCCGCCAGCACCTCGTCGAGGGGGACGGTGCGGGAGGTGATCACGACCGTCGCGTCCACCCGCTCGCGCACGAGGGCCCGCAGGAGGACGACCTGCTCGGCATGATCGAGGACGTGCAGGTCGTCGAGACCGATCCACGGCGCCGCGGGCAGTCCGCGCTCGAGCGCTACGCCGGCCTGGAGGATCACGCCGTCGGCCGGCTTCCCGGCCTCCAGCGCAGCGGTCTTCCCGTAACCCGCGGCTGCCACGACGAGCTGCCAGCCGGGGTCACGTCGGTGCACGACGCTCACACAGCGGAGGAGGGGTGCGACGCGACGGTGATACGCGACGCACCCCTCCAGCGGGCCGGGGCCTCAGCGCAGGATGGTGCGCGTGACCGTTCGCTCCCACGAGGTGCGCATCCCGACGGTGGGCGGGTTGGTCACCTGGAAGCGCACCTTCTGGTAGACCTCCTCGTCGTTGCCCTCGTTGGCCCCGTTGGGCAGCGGCGCCCTGACCGTGACGGTGCGCGAGAGCGACCCGGTCGTGAAGTCGAGCCTGCCGCTGCTCGAGCCGGTCACGTCGTCGGCGTGCTTGCCCTCGACGGCGAGGGTGTCGGCCTCCATGCGCTTCTGGTCCCAGTCGAGGAGCAGCCCTGCCTGGCAGGTGACGTCGAAGGCGTAGTTGACGAGCTTGACCCCGCTCGCGTTGAACGATCCCGAGAAGGCCGGCACCTGCGGTGTGACCGTGCAGCCGTCCTGCGTCGTCGAGGCCAGGGCGGGGGAGGCGAGGCCGAGCGACGCGGTGAGGGCGACACCCACGGCGAGTGATCGGATGAGTCGGTGGTTGGACATGGTGGTTCTCCTTGTGCGTGCGGCCCGTGGCCGCGGTCGGTGTCGCCCCGGACGGGGCGACGCGCAGAACCTTCCGGCACCAGCATCAGGACGGCGTCACAACGCGGACCGGCGCCACCCGCGCCCGCCCCCGCCATCATGTTCCTAGCGCTGGGAGACGCCCGCCCGCAGCTGATCGGCGTAGGCCCGCAGCGACACCCGGTAGGCCGAGGTGTCCTCGTCGGGGGCGTGGTCGACCAAGGCGTCCAGCAGGTCGGCGACAGCCTCCCGCTCTCGGCCGGTGTCGGCCAGCGTGAGCGCTCTGAACGCTGCGGCCGCCGCGCTCCGGGGCTGGCTGAGGGCCACCTCGTCGAGCAGGGCCAGGGCCTCCTCGGTCTCACCGACCACGCGCAGGCTGGACGCCGCCTGCAGCTGGGCCCGGTGACGGAAGGGCTCACGCAGACCTGAGGCGATCACCTTGCGGTACAACGGGATGGCCTCGCCCTCGTGACCGGCACGGTCGAGGGCGCTGGCCAGCTCGAAGGTGAGCCGGCGGTCGCGTGGGCGCTCGTGCGCGAGCACGCGGAAGCGCTCGACGCGGGCCTGGTCGTCGTCGAGCGCCCACAGCTGTGCCATCTCGGCGTCGAGCTCGTGCTCACCCCGGGCCTCGATCACCTTGCGGCGCGTCGTACGGGCATCGTCAGGGGTGGCGTCCCGCTCGGCCAGCCAGGCTGCGCACTGCGGCCGCTGGTCGTGGGCCATGAACGCCACGACGTCGCCGGCCCGCACGGCTGGCAGCAGAGCCGCCAGGCCATCGAGCTCGTGGGGGAAGCTCTCGACGTCGACCATCCCGACCCGGGCCAGACCGACCCGCAGGTGGGCGTCGATGTCGTCGACGGTCCGGCCCCGGAAGTACTTCGGCTTGTGCGCGATGACGACCCGGTCGGCCAGCTTGCCGGCGATCTCGCCGAGTCCCTCGATGGCCTCGTCGGGTCGGTCGCCGGTGGCGCCCAGACCGAGGTGGACGCGCCCACCCGGGGCCCGGAGGCCCTGAGCGACCTCCAGCAGGGCCTCCAGGCTCGCCTCGTTGTGAGCCATGTCGAGGATCACGGTGGCGCTCCCCCGCTCTGTGGCGTCAGCCGCCTCACCCGAGGCCTCCGGGGGGGCGAACGACGCGAGCGGGATGGAGTAGGTGTTGAGCCGGCCCTCGTTGAGCACCGGGTCGGGCGTGAACGTGCGCAGCCCCTCCACCACCGCGGCGCGGGGCATCCCGAGCCCGAGGGCCGCGGCCGCCGCGGCCAGGGCGTTCGCGATGTTGAAGTGCGACAGGCCGGAGAGCGTGACCGGCACGTCGACGATCCGCGCCAGCCGGTCGGGGTCCTTGCCCCTGGTGAACACGACGATCTCGCCGTCGAGGATGGTGATCCCCCGCCCCCCGACCGCCATCGACTCCCGCAGAGCGGGCGAGTCGGGGTCGAGGCTGAAGGCCCACGGACGAGCCTTGATGTGGTGGCGCATGGCCCACACCCGCGGGTCGTCGCCGTTGAGCACCACCCAGCCGTCGGGTTTGGTGACGGTGGTGACGATGGCCTTGACCTCGGCCAGCTGGTCGAGGGTGTCGATCCCCTGCAGCCCCAGGTGGTCGGCCGACACGTTGGTGACGACGCTGACGTCGTTGCTCGCGACGCCCATCCCCCGCAGCAGCAGCCCCCCGCGGGCGGTCTCCAGCACGCCGATCTCGAGACCCGGGGTGGCCAGCACGGCCCGGGCCCCCCCGGGGCCGGAGTAGTCACCCGCCTCGATGGTCTCGCCCATGACGACGACCCCCGAGGTCGAGCTCCAGGCCGTGACGTAGCCGGCGGTCATGGCCACGTGGGCCACGATGCGCGTCGTCGTGGTCTTGCCGTTCGTGCCCGTGATGGAGGCCACCGGCACCTGCGGGGTGATGACCTGGCTGGCGTCCCCCGGCTCGATCTCGCGGATGCGCTCGGCCGCGGCCTCGACGATCTCGTCCGTGGCCCGCGCGTCGTCGGGGTCGGCCACCAGCAGCTCGCTGAGCACCGGGCCGAGCTCCTCGCCGGTCGCCCGGCCCCAGTCGCGGTGACGCCAGGGCACGGCCACGACGATCTCGTCGACGCCGCCGCCCGCACGGGCCCGCACCGTCATCCTCTTGATCCCCAGGCTGTCGGCGACCCGCCTCGTGACATGGGCCGCGAGCCGCACGACGAAGCGCTGGCGCTGCGCGGAGCCGGGCTTGCCCGGGCTCGAGGCCCCCAGCCCGACGCGCTTGGCCAGGTCGGACGCGCTCCGCCGGTCCAGCGCGAGGTACCCGGGCAGCCGGAGACTGACCTTGACGGCCGGCCGGGTGAAGTACAGGTTGGGGCCGTCGAGCACCCGCACCTCGGAGACCGTCACCCCGGGAGGGGCGTCGGCGGACGGCTGCCCGGTCACTGACCCATGGCGTGGACACCACCGTCGACGTGGACGATCTCGCCCGTCGTCGCGGGGAACCAGTCGCTCAGCAGCGCCACACAGGCGCGGGCTGCCGGTACGGGGTCGGTCAGGTCCCAGCCCAGGGGGGCGCGGTCGCTCCATACGGCCTCGAACTGCTCGAAACCCGGGATCGACTTGGCCGCCGTCGTGCGGATCGGCCCGGCCGAGACGAGGTTGGAGCGGATGCCCTTGGCCCCGAGGTCGCGGGCGAGGTAGCGGTTCGTCGACTCGAAGGCGGCCTTGGCCACGCCCATCCAGTCGTAGACCGGCCAGGCGAACTTCGCGTCGAAGGTGAGCCCGACGACGCTGCCACCGGGAGACATCAACGGCAGGGCTGCGACGGCGAGGCTCTTGAGCGAGAAGGCGGAGATCTGCACGGCGGTGGCGACGTCGTCCCAGGTGCCCTCCATGAAGTTGAAGGCGCCGGGAGGCGCGAAGCCGATCGAGTGCACCACGCCGTCGAGCCCGTCGACGTGCTCCTTCAGCCGCTCGGCGAGGCTGTCGAGGTCACCCTGGTTGGCGACGTCGAGCTCGATCACGGGCGGCGTCGTCGGCAGCCGCTTGGCGATGGTCGAGGTGATCTTCATCGTGCGACCGAAGGAGGTGAGCACGACCTGCGCTCCCTCCTCCTGAGCCACCTTGGCGATGTGGAAGGCGATGGAGGAGTCCATGAGGACTCCGGTGATCAGAAGGCGCTTGCCCTCGAGGATGCCCATGCTGAGGTCCTTGGTTGTCGGGTGCAGGTGTCGGGTGCAGGTGGCGGGTGGAGGTGCCGCTGGCGGGTGAAGCTGTCTGGTGCCGCAGTCGGGTGTCGGCTGCAGGGGTGGTGCGGCTGGCGTGGGGCGTCAGTGGCCCATGCCGAGGCCACCGTCGACCGGGATCACGGCGCCGGTGATGTAGGCCGACTCGGGGCTGGCGAGGAAGCGCACCACCCCGGTCACCTCCTCGACCGACGCGAAACGGCCCATGGGGATGCTGGCCATGTAGCCCGCGCGGACCTCGTCGGTCAGCTCGGCGGTCATGTCGGTGTCGATGAAGCCCGGCGCGATGACGTTGGCGGTGATCCCCCGGGAGCCCAGCTCACGGGCGATGGACCGGGCCATCCCGACGAGCCCTGACTTGCTGGCGGCGTAGTTGGCCTGGCCGGGGCCGCCGGAGAAGCCCGACACGCTGCTGACGAAGACGATCCGGCCGTGCCTGGCGCGGATCATCCCCTTCACGGCCCGCCGGCTGCACTTGAAGGCACCCGACAGGTTGGTGGCGATGACGGAGTCGAAGTCGGCGTCCGACATGCGCATGATCAGACCGTCCCGGGTGATGCCGGCGTTGCAGATCAGCACCTCCACGGGGCCACCGAGGATCTTCTCCGCCTCGTCGAAGGCGGCGTTGACCGACTCGGTCTCGGTCACCTCGCAGTGCACCCCCCGCAGCCCCTCCGGGGGCTCGCCGGAGCGGTGGGTGATGACGACCTCGTCGCCCTGGGCCGCCATCGCCCGGGCGATGGCCAGACCGATGCCCCGGTTCCCCCCCGTCACCAGGACCCGCTGTGGGGCGGCGGTCACCTGGGTGCTCACGGTGGTCGGGGTGTTGGTCATCGATGCTCGCTTCCGGTGCGGACGGGGTGCGGCGACGGGGCGCCGGAGGTGCGCCCACGAACCTAGTCCACTACCCGGGGGTATGACGCAACCCACTCGCCGTAGGGCCCCCGTGGAGCCCGGGCGGCCCAGCGAAGCCCCCTCGGCGCGACGTACGCTGGAGTGTGCCCGAACACCCCGCCCCGACGCGTGACCAGCGCGACGTGGGGCCTGTCCACCCGTCAGCCCAGCCGGTCCAGTCCGTCACCGACGTCCCGTCGTCGGTCTCGGCCGATCGTGCTGAACGCGCCCGCCGGTACCTCACGGCGATGGGGTTGCGCGGCGTCTGCTTCGTGCTGGCCATCGTCACCTCCGGGTGGCTGCGGTGGACCTTCGTCGCCGGGGCGGTCGTGCTGCCCTACATCGCCGTGGTCCTCGCCAACGCGGTCGGACCTCGCACCTCCGGCGCCGTGACGCGGGTCGATCCCCGGTCGAAGGAGACCCGCGCCCTGACGGGGACCG
Organism: Actinomycetales bacterium; assembly: GCA_038230235.1. GTDB lineage: Bacteria > Actinomycetota > Actinomycetes > Actinomycetales > Dermatophilaceae > Lapillicoccus. The sequence continues at coordinate 41,040 of JBBRNQ010000005.1, read as the reverse complement.
TCCACGAGGGTCCCGTCGTCGACGGCTCCGACCTCACCTCCGAGCTGGTCGATGACCCCCGTCCTCCCCAGGACTGACCTGCGCTGCAGCGCGAGGTCCTGTCGTTCGACGGCCACGTCGGCGTTGCGGTGGAACAACCCCAGGCTGCACACCGCGGAGCGCCTCAAGGTCTGGCTGGCCTGCGGGGAGCACGTCGTCTCGCTGGGGGAGTTCCTCTCCATCCGGGGCTTCCTGCGTGACACGGTGCCGGTCGAGGACCTCACCGACGCCCACGGCTGACGTAGTAGCCAAAGAATCACCCCTCCCGCGAGGCTGGGGGTGATTCTTCGGCTACCTAGCGGGGGAGCGAGACAGAGAAGGTGCGGCTGCCGTATGGAGCCACGTGGTGCTAGCCGCCGATGGCGGACATCGGCCGGGACGGCTGGTGGAAGTCGGGCTCCCCGATCCCGTGACCCTTGGCCTTGCGCCACATCTCGCCCCGGATCAGGCCCGCCAGCTCGGCGTCGCTCGCCCCGTCGCGCAGGGGTCCACGCAGGTCGGTCTCCTGCTCGCTGAAGAGGCAGTTGCGCACCTGGCCGTCGGCCGTGAGCCGGGTGCGGTCACAGGACGCGCAGAACGGCTCGGAGACACTCGCGATGATGCCGACGGTGGCCGGCCCGCCGTCGACGAGGTAGCGCTCCGCCGGTGCACTGCCCCGACCCGGCACCGGCTCGAGGGTGAAGCGCTGCGACAGGCGCTCACGGAGCTCGACGGCCGAGATCATCTCGTCGCGGTCCCAGCCGTGCTGGGCGTCGAGCGGCATCTGCTCGATGAACCTCAGCTCGTAGCCGCGGTCGAGGCACCACGACAGGACGTCGGCGACCACGTGGTCGTTGACCCCCCGCATGGCGACCGCGTTGACCTTCACCGGCGTCAGACCGGCCTCGGCCGCCGCGGCGAGACCCTTCTCGACGTCGGAGAGCCGGTCACGCAGGGTCAGCCGGGCGAAGACCTCGGGGTCGATGGTGTCGAGGCTGACGTTGACGCGGTCGAGCCCCGCCTCGGCCAGTGGCGTCGCCAGGCGGGCGAGCCCGATGCCGTTGGTCGTCATGGCCACCTGCGGCCGCGGGTCGAGGGCGGTGATGCCCGCGACGACGTCGACGATGCTGCGGCGCAGGAGCGGCTCGCCACCGGTGAGACGCACCTGCCGCACCCCGAGCCCGACGAAGACCCCGATGACGCGCAGCAGCTCCTCGTCGGTCAGCATCTCGGCCTTGGCCATCCACGGGAGGCCCTCGGCGGGCATGCAGTAGGTGCAGCGCAGGTTGCAGCGGTCGGTCACGGAGACGCGAAGGTCGCGGGCCACGCGGCCGAAGGTGTCGACCATGCCGTCGCCCTCCTGGCCGGGCGAGGTGAGCGAGGCCCGCACTCGCGGCATCGGGAGGTTGGTCACCCCACCACCATAGGTCAGTCGGTCGGGCGCGTACCGTCATTGAGTGCTGCGCACGATCTTCTCCCCCCGTTGGCTGCTGGCGATCCTCGTTGCTGCAGCCTTCGCGGTGGCCTGCGTCTTCCTCGGCCGCTGGCAGTGGGGGAAGTACGTCGACAAGCAGCTGCGCGCCGACACCATCGCCACCAACTACGGTGCCGCTCCGGTGCCCATCGCCGGGATCGTCGGCCGGCTCCCCCTCACCGAGAGGGGTGAGTGGGTGAGGGTGACCGCCCAGGGCACGTACGACGACTCGCAGCAGCTGCTGGTGCGCAACCGGGTCCAGGACGGGTCGCCCGGCCTCGAGGTCCTCGTGCCCCTGACCCTCGCGCCACCCGGGTCTGCCGCGGGGTCGGCGACCGCGGCAGGCACCGACTCGTCGAGCGGGTCGGGCCAGCGGGTCCTGGTCGACCGCGGCTGGGTGCAGAACGCCGACACCGCGGCCCAGCTCCCCTCGGTGCCGCCAGCCCCCGGCGGCACCGTCACGGTGCAGGGCTGGCTGAGGCGGCCCGAGCCCTCGCTGGGCCGTGACCTGCCACGAGGCCAGCTGGCCAGTATGTCCGTCAGCGACGCGGAGGGACAGCTCGGTGGCCCGCTGCTTCCGGTCTACCTCGTGCTCGAGTCCGAGCGCACCGCCTCAGGGGTGACACCGGCCCGACCGGCCCCCCTCGCCCTGCCCGACACCGACCTCGGTCCCAACCAGGCCTACGCCTTCCAGTGGTGGCTGTTCTCCGCCTTCGGCTTCGTCTTCTACGGCTACCGCCTCAAGGTCACCCGGGAGGAGCAGCGGCTCACCGCCGGACCGGTCACGGCGGGGCCCGGACCCGAGCCCGCCGCAGGCGCGACGCCAGCAGGGTCAGACGCGCAGGGGACGACGGACACGCCGGACCCGGACCCGACGTCGCGACAGCTGGTGCCCGCTGGCGGTCGGGGCCGGAGGACCAGACCGAAGAAGGTGCGCATCTGGGACGAGGAAGACAGCTGACGCGGAATCGTCCGACCGCGCCACCCCGCTACCCGGGGCTCAGCGCTGACGGTCCGGCAGGGCCGCGATCTCCTCGGCGCGACGTCGCACGATGTCACGCAGGACGTCCTCCGGGAGGGGGTGGCCGGGGTCGAACCGGATGGTCCCCTTCGACAGCGAGTAGCCCTCCAGTCGCGAGCTGACCCCGTCGATGACCTCGGGGCTGAAGGGGAAGATGCTGAGGTGGCCCTTCGCCGCGATCACCCCCAGGAGCGGTCGACCGGTGAGCCGGAGGGCGGGCACCCCGTAGCTCCGCCCCTCCACCGCGTCGGGAGCGACCTCGAGAGCGACGTCGACCACGTGGGTGAGGGTCGTGCGCTCGGCAGAGGGAAGGCTCGCCAGGTAGTCGGAGATCACGCCCATGACCTGCGAGGGTAGCGCCCGTGGTGGCCTCCCGGGTGGATGCGTGCGGGTACGACGGCGTGTGACGCGCCACCACGGCGACGCTCGGCTCACGCGTCGCTCAGTGCGACGTCCCTGCTGCCAGCTCGACCTCGGCGTCCCGCGCGGGCTCGTGCTCGTGCTCGGCGACGAGCTCGTTGACGCGGGTGACCTCGGTGGCGAACTGCGTCTCGTAGAGGTCGGCGTAGAGACCGCCCCGCTCAAGCAGCTCGCGGTGGGTGCCGCGCTCGACGACCCGCCCCGCGTCGACGACGAGAATCTGGTCGGCGCCGCGCACGGTCGAGAGCCGGTGGGCGATGACCAGCGAGGTGCGCCCCTCGAGGGCCACGTCGAGGGCCCGCTGCACAGCGGCCTCCGACTCGGAGTCGAGGTGGGCGGTGGCCTCGTCGAGCACCACGACCCGGGGCCCCTTGAGCAGCAGCCGGGCGATGGCCAGACGCTGCTTCTCACCACCGGACAACCGGTGGCCACGGTCGCCCACCACGGTGTCGAGCCCGGACGGCAGCGCCTCGACCAGGGGCCGGACCTGCGCCGCGGTGATGGCCTCCCACATCTGCTCCTCCGTGGCCTCGGGCCGCACGTAGGCCAGGTTGGCGCGGATCGTGTCGTGGAAGAGGTGCGCCTCCTGCGTGACGACCCCCACAGCGTCGCGCAGCGAGCGGGACGACACCTCGCGGGCGTCGACCCCGCCGATGAGCACCGAGCCCGACGTCGGGTCGTAGAGGCGCGACACCAGTGAGGTGATGGTGGTCTTGCCTGCCCCGCTGGGCCCGACGAGGGCCACCAGCTGCCCGGGCTTCGCCACGAACGACACGTCGTGCAGCACCATGGCCCCCTCGCCACGGTCACCGCTGCTGGTGGACTCGAGCGAGGCCAGCGACACCGCGTCGGCCGAGGGGTACCGGAACGCCACGTGGGCGAGCTCGACCCCCAGCGGGCCGTCGGGCAGGGGGACGGGGTGCTCCGACTCCTTGACCAGCGGCTGCAGGTCGAGCACCTCGAAGACCCTCGAGAACGACACCAGGGCGGTCATGATGTCGACCCGCACGTTGGACAACGCGGTGAGCGGCGCGTAGAGCCGCGCCAGCAGGGCGGCCAGGGCCAGCAGCGTCCCGACCGTGAGAGACCCGTTGGCCGCCATGACCCCACCGAACCCGTAGACCATGGCCGTGGCCAGCGACGCGACCAGCGACAGCGCCACGAGGAAGACCGTGCGGTTCATGGCGATCTTGATGCCCGCGTCGCGCACGGAGGCCGCCCGGACGGCGTACTCCTCGTCCTCGCGGCGCGGGTCACCGAAGAGCTTGACCAGCAGGGCACCCGCGACGTTGAAGCGCTCGGTCATGCGCGTGCCCATCTCCGCGTTCAGCGACATCTGCTGGTAGGACAGACCCGCCAACCGCTTGCCCATGACCTTGGCCGGCACGATGAAGAACGGCACGAGCAGCAGCGCCCCGAGGGTCAGCTGCCACGACAGTGTGAGCATGGCGACGACGATCAGGGCGAGCGAGACGGCGTTGCTGACCACGCTGGACAGGACGGTCGTGAAGGCGGCCTGGGCCCCGACCACGTCGGTGTTGAGGCGGCTGACGAGGGATCCGGTCTGGGCGCGGGTGAAGAAGGCGATCGGCTGACGCAGCACGTGCCCGAAGACCTCGGCGCGCAGGTCGTAGATCAGGCCCTCACCGATGCGTGCGGAGTACCACCGCTGCCACACGGTCAGTCCTGCGTCGACGATCGACAGCACGGCGACGAGGAGGGAGAGCCGCACGACGACCGAGGAGTTCTTGGGCGTCACGCCGTTGTCGATGATGTCGCGCAGCAGCAGGGGTGTCGCCACGAGCACCACCGCGTCGATGACGACGATGAGCAGGAAACCCAGCAGCGGCCCGACGTACGGCCGTCCGTAGGTCATGACCCGCCGGGAGGTGCCCGGCGCCAGGGACGCGTCCTTGACGGAGTCGTCGCTCGAGAGCGACCGCATCATCATCCAGCCGGAGTGGCTCACGTCGTCCCTGCCCTCATCTCGTGTCTGTCATCTGGTGGCGCCGTCGTCGCGACCACCACTGCTGCTGCCGCCCGAGCTCCGCCCGCACGGCAGGCAGGCAACGCCCCGCGCGCCGTGGGCTATTCCTGCGTGCCTCCCGGCGCCGAGCGGGTGGCACGTGGCCGGATGGCCCGCGCCGTGGCGGCGAGCAGCCGCGCGTTGGCCGCGCGCTCAGCGGCCTGCTGCTCCCGCGGGGTCGCGGTGACCGCCTGACGCAACAGCGGCTTCAGTGCGCGCAGGGCGAGGTCGGGCGCGGCCAACAGGCCGTCGACGATCGTGCTGACCCCCTCGTCGAGTCCGTTGCCGGGCACCACGAGGTTGACCAGACCGATCTCCCGCGCCTCCTGCGCCCCGACGAAGCGCCCCGTTGCGCAGATGTCCAGGGCCCTCGAGTAGCCGACGAGGTGGACCAGCGGGCTCGTGCCCCCGAGGTCGGGCACCATCCCGAGACTGGTCTCGCGCATCGCGAGCTGCACGTCGTCGGCCGCGACCCGCAGGTCGGCCGCCAGGGCCAGCTGGAAACCGGCACCGATGGCGTGCCCCTGGACACCAGCCACCACGACCGCCGGCAGCTGCGCCCACAGCGTGAACCCCCGCTGGTACTCCTCGATCATGGCCTCGGCGTGCCGCTGGCCGCGGGCAGCGATCGCCAGCATGTCGTCCTCGTCGGCGAGACCGCCGGGAGCGAGCAGCTGGCGGTGCAGTCCGGCGCAGAACGACTGCCCCTCACCGCGGAGGACGACGACCCGCACCTCGTCGGGCGTGTGCGTGGCCACGTGGGCGAGCGCTCGCCAGAGGCTCGGCGTCATCGCGTTGCGCTGGGAGGGGTTGGCCAGCGTGACGGTTTGCACGCCTCCTCTGCGCTCCACGCGCAGCCACGGGTGCACGGAAGGGACCTGCGTGGTGGCTGCGGAGGCGGTGTCGGTCACGACCTCAGGCTAACCGTGCCCTCAGACAGCGGGGGTGGGACCCCGCGGCGGTGGGACCCCGCGGGGTGGGGCCCGTGGCACGCTGGCCCGATGAGCCCTGACCGCCGGAGCGAGCTGGACCACGACGAGGGTCCCGCGGGCCACGTCGTGGCCGTCAGCACCGATGCCACCCACCGCTTCAGCAAGGTGCCCCGTGACAACGTCCAGCTCCTCGTGGGGCTGGGGGTCGAGGGGGATGCGCACCTCGGGACGACGGTTCAGCACCGGTCACGGGTCGCCCGCGACCCGTCCCAACCCAACCTGCGCCAGGTGCACCTGCTGCAGGCGGAGCTCCTCGACGAGATGCTGGCCGCCGGCCACCCGGTCGGGGCCGGCACCCTGGGTGAGAACGTGCTCACCAGGGGGGTGGACCTCCTGGGTCTGCCGACCGGGGCGCTCGTGCACCTCGGTGACGAGGCGGTCGTCCGCCTCACGGGGTTGCGCAACCCGTGTCGCCAGATCGACGCCCACTCCCCCGGGCTGCTGCGCCTCGCCGTCGGTCACGACGACGACGGCGCGGTCGTCCGTCGGGCCGGCGTCATGGCGGTGGTGGTCACCGGGGGTCCGGTGCGGTCGGGCGACGCCGTGACGGTCGCGCTGCCACAGGGAGGCCCGGCTCCCCTCCAGCCGGTATGAAGCCAGCCCGCCGGGCGTCACGCCGCGGCGGCCCCTCGCACGCTCAGCAGGTCGTTCATCTGCGAGATCTCCGACGTCTGGGCCGAGACGATGCTGCGGGCCAGGCTGAGCACCTCGGGCCGCGAGGTGCGCTGCTCGATGGCCTGCGCCATCACCACGCCGGCCCGGTGGTGCACGATCATCAGCCGCAGGAAGAGCACCTCGGCGTCGCGCCCGGTGGCCGCACGCAGGCGAGCGAGGTCGGCCGTGGACGCCATCCCCGGCATCCGCCCGTCGGCGAGCAGGGCCGAGGCCCCGGCGCCCGCAGGGGCGCCCGTCGCCGCGGCCGACATCCCGTCGTGCCCACCGCCACCACCGGACATCCAGGTCATGGGCGGCTGGGAGCCGGTCTGGGTCAGACCCCAGAGCGTCAGCCACGCGAACATCTGCCCCGACTGCTGGCTCTGGCTCGTGGCGATGTCGTAGGCGACGGCGCGCAGCACCGGTTCGGCGCTCTTCTCGCGGACCACGAGAGCCATCTCCACGGCCTGGTTGTGGTGGGTCTGCATGTCGCGGGCGAAGCCGGCCTCCGCACTGGTGTCGGATGGCGTTGCCGGTCGCAGCAGCTGGCCCCCGAGCAGGAACGCCCCGACGAGGGCGAGCAGGGCGACGGCGACGGCCGCGGCCCGCCTACCCGTGGTCACGGAGCGACGCCGGTGCCGCTCGGGGCCTGGCCCGTTCCGCTGGTGCCGTCCGTGCCCCCGGTGCACGCAGCCCCCGGCTCGGGGGCCTGCGGCCCCTGCCGGTAGGCCTTGATGAACGCCGCCAGACGTGGGTCGTCGGCGCCGGTGAGCACGAGCTGCTTGCCCCAGGCCGAGGCGACGACGGGAGCCGGGAGCCCCTCGTACGGCGACAGGACCATGTAGGTGTCGGGCATCGCGGCCTTGAGCTTGGCGACGTCGGCCGCGGGCAGGTCGGGCCGGTAGGTGACCCACACCGCACCGTGCTCCATCGCGTGCACGGCGTTCTCGTTGCGCACCGGGGAGGAGTAGACCCCGCAGTTCAACCAGACCGGGTCGTGCTCCCCACCGGCCGGCGGCGTCTGGGCGTAGGTCACCGCCTTGGCGGTGTGGCCCTGCTGCACCGTGTAGGTCTTGACGGCCGCGAGGCTCGGCCGGTTGGCGTTCTCCCGCACGACCGCGAAGGTGACGCCCCCGGCGACGAGGACGACGACGACCGCGGCGGCGGCGAAGATCAGCCGCGTACGGCGTCGCTCGCGGGCCTCGTGCTCACGGCGCAGCGCCGCCGACTTCTCGCGAGCCGTGATGGCCTTGCTGTCGGTGGTCCGGGTGGGGCGGGGCATCGTTCTCCTCGTCACGGGGTGTTGCGGGCCGGGGTCGGCCATCGACAGGTCAACGTCGTGGTGGACTCCATGGTGCCCCACCCGGCGGCCTTGCTCGCTGAGCTCCGCAGAACCGGTGACGACGCTGCCGAAACCGGGGAGGGGCCCGCACGTCATGCGCGCGACACAGTGCCCTCCTAGTCTGGGTAGTCGAGTCAACCTGCCGAGAAAGGGGGCCCCGTGCCCGGACCAGCGCCAGACACGGCGTCGGCCCTCGTCCCGACACCGTCGTCGGCCCCCCTGCGGCCCGTGACCTCGCTGTCCGCCTCTGGTCACGTCGTCGTCTGCGGGCTGCACGACGAGGGTCTGCGGGTCGTCGAGCAGCTGGTCGGCGCCGGGGTGGGGGTCGTCGTCGTCGACGACCAGCCCGACCCCCGCCTCACGCGGTCCCTCGACGGACTCGGTGTCACGCTCCTCGCTGCCGACCCCCGGCTGCCCGAGACGCTCGACCTCGCCGGAGTGGACCGTGCCGCGGCCCTGGTCTGCGTGGAGGTCGACGACCTCCATACGCTCGCCACCGCCCTGCTGGCGCGGCAACGGCACCCCGACGTGCGGGTGGTGGTCCAGCTGCGCAACGCTGCGGTGGGTCGGGCCCTGCAGGACATCGGGGTCCGGGTGCTCGACGTGGCCAGCCTCACCGCCCCGTCGGTCGTGGAGGCCTGTCTGCGCACCGGCCGCTGGACCCTCGGGGTGGAGGGCCACGAGCTCGAGGTCGTCGAGGCCGTCTGCCTGCGCGACGGCACCCTGCGCGACGTGTACGGCGACCTGGTGCCCGTCGCCCTCGTACCGGCCGACGGGCGACCCGTCGAGGTGACACCGGGCCGCGACCTGGCCGTGGCGGCCGGGGACACGGTCGTCCTCCTCGGCACCCCCGATGACCTGACGCGGGCCCACCTCGTCGCAGGGAGCGCCTCCTCCGGCAGGGCCTCCCCTTCCGCCACGGGTCGGGAGGCCGACGTCTTCGTCGGGGCCAGGGCTCCGCGCCATGCACGGGTCAACAGCGGTCCCGGTCTCGTGCGTCACGTCATCGCCGGCATCGAGCACCGGGCCCGGCTCGCGGTCGGCGCCCTCGCGGTGCTCGCCGGACTGTCCGTGACCATCCTCTACGTCGGCTACAGCGAGCCGAACGGTCGCGGGATGTCCCTGCTCGACGCGCTGTACTTCACGGTGGAGACCATCGGCACGGTCGGATACGGCGACTTCTCCTTCCGGGAGCAGGCCTGGCCGCTGCGGGTGTGGGCGATCGTGCTCATGGTGGTCGGTGCGACCCTCGCGACGGTGTTCTTCGCCTTGCTCACCAACGCGCTCATCGGACGGCGGATCGAGGAGACCCTGGGTCGACGTCGCCTCACCGGACTGGTCGACCACGTGGTGGTGGTCGGGGCGGGCTCCATCGGTGTCGCGGTCGCCCGCCGGCTGAAGGAGCTGGCCGTGCCCGTGGTCGTGCTCGAGCGCGACCCGGACAACCGCTTCCTGCCCGAGCTGCGGGCCGCCGGGATCCCGGTGGCCACGGCTGACGCCACCGCTCCCGACGTCTACGACGACCTGAGGCTCGACCGGGCGAGGGCCGTGGCCGTCCTCACCTCCGACGACCTCGTCAACATCGAGAGCGGTCTGGCCGTGCGCGACCTGCTCGGCGAACGCTGGGCCGACGTGCCCGTGGTGCTGCGCATCTTCGACCGGGCACTCGCGAGCACCGTCGAAGGCAGCTTCTCGTTCCGCAACGTGCGGTCACCGGCGGCCCTCGCCGCGCCGTGGTTCGTGGGTGCGGCCCTCGGCCTCGACGTGGTCGGCACCTTCTACGTCGGCCCCCACCCGCTGCTCGTGGCGAGGCTCCGGGTCGAGGCTGGGGACGCGCTCGACGGCGTGGCCATGCGCCACCTCGGGGCCCGCCTGCGCGTGGTGTCGATCGCCTCGGCGGACGGCGAGGTGCTGGCCTCTCCGCGGCGTGACACCAGCTTCGCCGCCGGCGACACGGCCGTCGTCATCGGTCCCTACGAGGAGATCCTGTCGCTCTTGCGTCGGGAGACGAGGACGCCGTAGGCCGCACGGCCCGACGGCCAAGCCGTCGTGGGTCAGGGTGGTGCACCCGTCGCTCAGGTGCCGCCGAGGCGCAGGGCCTGGTCGGCCCGCCGTACGAGCAGGCGGACCAGGGCGTCGGTGTCGCCGAGGGTCCCGTCGACCATCGGCACCCCCTGCTCGCGACAGGCCTGCACCATGCGGTCGCGCAGGATGCCGTCGGCGACCATGTAGGCGACGACCACGACCCGGTCCACGTGCGGGTCGGCCCTCAACCGGCCGACCACGAGGTCGAGAGCGTCTCCCCCGGCCAGCGCGGCGACGGTCCAGGGGCCCCAGCCCCGGTCGGACCGCGCGGCGGCACTGTCACCGATGGCGGAGATGGCTTCACGGGCCGAGGACCCGCCGGCGTAGAGGACGACCGCCGTGCCGGGCCCGGCCTGCCAGCCCGCCCTCGTCAGCAGCTCTTCGGAGGCGGTGAAGAGCAGCTCGTCGGGCCCGAGCGCATCGGCGACGACGTATCGGCCGCGCCCGAGGGCCTCCATGTCACGGGCCGCCACGGGCACGTCGTCGCGGATGTGGGTCGCCCGGGTGAGCAGCAGCGGCGTGAGCACCCCTCCGGACGCGACCGCTGCCACGTCGGTCACCGAGGGAGCGTGGTGGTCGAGGTAGGCCGTGTGGACCGCGCGGCCGCCGGCGAGCTCACGCACCCGGCGCGTGATCGTCTCGACCGCCGCCGCGTGACGGGGGTCCGGCGAGCCGTGGGCCAGGACGACGATGGCGTCAGGTGCCGTCACGGGCTCGGTGGCCGTCACCGGGCGCCTCGCAGGTCACCGAGCTGGTCGCGGACGCGGACGACGTCACCGATGACGATGACCGCGGGCGCCCTGACGTCTTCCTGCTCGGCGATGTCGGCCGCCTTCTCGAGGGTCGTCACGGTGGTGCGCTGCGCCGAGGTCCATCCCGACTCGACGAAGGCGACAGGCGTCTCGGGCGAGCGACCCGACGCCATGAGCTGCTCGGCGGTGTGACGCATCGTGGTGATGCCCATCAGCAGCACCAGGGTGGATGACACCGGCGCGTCACGCAGGGCCTCGAGGGCAGCGTCGGCCCCCTCGTGCGCCGACGCGACGACGAAGGAGGCCGTGATCCCCCGATGGGTGACCGGGATGCCGGCTGCCGCCGGCACGGAGACGGCCGAGGTCACTCCGGGCACGACCTCGACGGGCACGCCCCGGGCGGCGCAGTGCAGCGCCTCCTCGCCACCGCGGCCGAGCACGAAGGGATCTCCGCCCTTCAGCCGGACGACGTCCTTCCCGGCGAGGGCGTGCGCCACCAGGAGCTCGTTGATCCGTTCCTGCGGGATCGGGTGGTGGCGCGGCGTCTTGCCGACGTCGACGACCTCGACGTCGGGAGCGAGCGTGTCGAGGAGCTCACGGGGCCCGAGGCGGTCGACGACGACGACGTCGGCCGCCGCCAGGAGCGCCCGACCCCGCACGGTGATCAACCCGGGGGCACCGGGGCCTCCGCCGACCAGGAAGACCCGACCGACCCGGTCCGTCGGGCGGCCGCGGTCGGCGTGCCGGTGGCGTCGTACGGGGAGAGTGCCGCTCTCGAGACCAGCCGCGATGGCGTCGCGCACCGCAGAGGCCCGACGGGGGTCACCCCCACCGCTGACGGCGACGACGAGGCCCTCGGCGGGGCTGTCGGCCGCTCCGCGGGCGACCGCGGGGGTCCAGGCCGCCGAGGCGCCGGCGTCGTCGGCGCGCACGCACCACACACCGACCCGGTCGCAGTCGGCCGCCACCTGGGCGTCGACAGGGGTACCGGTGGCCGTGTGGACCAGCCAGGCACGGCCGTGCCCCACGAGGTCGTCGGCTTCGTAGCGGCGCACGTGCCACGTCAGGCGACCGCTGTCGGCGGCCATGGCGAGGTCGGTCGTGGCGTCGGGTGAGACGACCTCGACCGCTGCTCCGGCCTCGAGCGCCGAGAGCGCCCGGCGCGTCGCGACCGGCCCGCCGCCGACGACCAGCACCCGCCGTCCGGCGAGGTCGAGGGTCAAGGGGTACCCGCGGTCGCTGTCAGCCACGAGCCCACTGTCCTGACACCGTGTTTCGTGCGTACGACACCGTCCTCACACCCCGGGTGGGAGGTGGTGAGAGCTGGCCCCGGCGGGCCGCATCAGGTGTGCAGACCGCACTCGGTCTTGGCTTTGCCCGCCCAACGGCCGGCCCGCTCGTCCTCGCCCGGGCGGATCGCGCGAGTGCAGGGTCCGCACCCGATCGAGGCGTAGCCCTCGCTCTTGAGGGGGTTCTCGAAGACCCCCTCCTCCGCGATGAAGCGAGCGATGTCGTCGTGGCTCCAGGTCGCCAATGGGTTGACCTTGACCATCTGGCGCTTCTCGTCGTAGCCGATCACCGGCGTCAGGGCCCTCGTGTCGGACTCGTCGCGGCGCAGACCGCTGACCCAGGCCTGCCGGCCCTTGAGGGCCCGCTGGAGCGGCTCCACCTTGCGCATCTTGCAGCACAGGTCGGGGTCGCGGTCGTGCAGCCGGTCACCGAACTCGACGTCCTGCTGCTTGACACTGAGCAGGGGCAGCACGGTGCGCACGTTGATCGGCATCATCGCGTCGTAGGCGTCCCTCGTGCCGATGGTCTCGGCGAAGTGGTAGCCGGTGTCGAGGAAGAAGACGTCGACCCCGGGGATGGTCGTGCCGGCGAGGTGGGCCATCACGGTGTCCCCCATCGAGCTCGCGACCGTCAGGGCCTCGCCGAAGGTCTCCTGGGCCCAGCGCAGCGCGCGCCGGGCCATCGCCACCCGCTCCTCGTAGGTGTCGGGCTCGAGGCCCGGGCCGAGGTCTCCGACGACCTCGGCCCCCTCGGCGACGAGGGCACGCAGCCGCTCGGGTCGGCACTGCTCACCGGTGGGTCCTCGGGTGATCGTGACGGTCACGGGGTGCCTCCTCGGGTCGGGCGGTTGTGGCGACGGATGGTGCAGCGGTGGGTGGCCGGGGAGTGGAGGGTGCCGGCGCGCGAAACAGGGCGGTCCGCGCGCGTCATCGCAGCTGTGCCTCGTCGACGCGGCGGGCCCAGCCGGAGAAGGGCTCGGCCTCGTCGCGCTGGTCGAGGTACCGGCGACCGAGTCGCTCGACGTAGTCGGGAAGCTCGTCGGCGGTGACCCGCAGCTGCCGGGTCTTGCGGGCCAGCTGGGCGTCGGCGCCGATGCTGCCTCCGAGGTGAACCTGGAAGCCCTCCACGTCATTCCCGTTCTCGTCCTGCATGATCAGGCCCTTGAGGCCCACGTCGGCGACCTGGAAACGGGCACACGAGTTGGGGCACCCGTTGACGTGGAGCGTGAAGGGCGCGTCGAATCCCGGCAGCCGCTTCTCGAGCTCCTCGACCGCCCTGCGGGCCGTCGCCTTGGTCTCGACGAGGGCGAGCTTGCAGAACTCGATGCCGGTGCACGCGAGGACCCCACGACGGAACTCGCTGGGCTGGCTGGTGAGCCCGATCTCCTCGAGGGCGGACGTCAGCGCCTCGACCTCCGCCTGCGCGACATCGAGGACCAGGAGCTTCTGCTGGGCCGTGAGGCGCACCCTCCCACTGGCGTGCGTCGTGGCGAGGTCGGCCAGCCGGACGAGCGTGTCGCCGCTGATGCGCCCCGCGACGGGGGCGACCCCGACCCAGTAGCGTCCGTCCTTCTGTCGGTGCACGCCGACGTGGTCGCGCCGACGCGCACCCGGGTCGGGCGGAGGCGGACCGTCGAGCAGTGCGCGCCCGAGGTAGTCGCGCTCCAGCACCTCGCGGAACTTCTCCGGACCCCAGTCCGCCATGAGGAACTTCAGGCGCGCCCTGGTGCGCAGGCGGCGGTAGCCGTGGTCACGGAAGATCGACACGACGCCTCTCCACACCTCCGGCACCTCGTCGAGGGGCACCCAGGCGCCCAGACGACGGGCGAAGATGGGGTTGGTGGACAGACCCCCACCGACCCACACGTCGAAACCGGGGCCGTGCTCGGGGTGGTTGACTCCGACGAAGGAGATGTCGTTGGCCTCGTGCGTGACATCGAGGCTGGGGCTGCCGGAGATGGCCGTCTTGAACTTGCGCGGCAGGTTGGAGAACTCGGGGTCTCCGATGTAGCGGTCGCGGATCGCCTCGAGCGCCGGTGTGCCGTCGATGATCTCGTCGGCGTCGACGCCCGCCACCGGCGAGCCGAGGATGACGCGGGGAGTGTCTCCGCAGGCCTCGGTGGTCATCAGGCGCACTGCCTCGAGGCGGTCCCAGATCTCGGGGACGTCCTCGATGCGGATCCAGTGCAGCTGGATGTTCTGCCGGTCGGTGACGTCGGCGGTCCCCCGGGCGAACTCGGTGCTGATGCCGGCGATCGTGCGCAGCTGCTCACCGGAGAGAGCCCCGCCGTCGGAGCGGATCCGCAGCATGAAGTACTCGTCGTCGAGCTCGCTGGCCTCGAGGGTCGCGGTCTTCCCCCCCTCGATGCCGGGCCGGCGCTGCGTGTAGAGACCCCACCACCGCATCCGTCCGCGCAGGTCGTCGTCGACGATCGAGCCGAACCCCTCGCGACTGTAGGTGTCGATGATCCGCTGGCGCACGTTGAGCCCGTCGTCGTCCTGCTTGAAGGCCTCGTTGTGGTTGAGCGGGGTGCGGTCTCCGTCGGCCCAGGCCCCTGTGGGCTGCCCAGCCCGGCGCGCCGGCCGGCTCACCGGGGCCGACGACGAGGCCGACGGGGAGCCGGGTGCGGACGGGGAGGACGAGCGGGTCGACGTGGTGGGCACCTATGGAGTCTGGGCCCTCATCCCCCGTTTTGCATAACTGTCCATTATCCGAAACTGTGTGCTGGGTTATGACTCCTGTCGCGGGGAGCCTGCCGGCTCCTGCTCGGGCTGCTCGGGCTGCTCGGGCTGCTCGGGCTCTTGGGCCTGCTCACCCGCGGACCGCCGTCGCAGCAGCATCACGGGGACCGCAGCGCCGACCACCACCAGCAGCGCCGCGATGATCACGGTGGCCCCCGAGGCACCGGTGGCTGGCGCGGTGCGCAGGCCGGCAGCGTCGGTCTCTGCCGGGGCCTGGGGTACGGCGACGCTGGCCGGCAGGGGTGACGGCGACACGACAGCCGAGGGGGGCCCCGAGGTGGCCACCGTGAAACCCACGCTCTGCAGACCACGGGTGACCTTCACCGCATCGACCTCCACCTTCCAGGGACCCGGCGCGAGCTTGGTCTGCGCCTCCCAGAGACCGTCCCGCCCCGGCACGGCGGTCAGGGTGAGCGGGACGACCTGCTGCGTCGCCGGGCTCCAGGCGACACCGACGACGGTCTCTCCGCGCACGACGTCATGGTCGGGATACCGGACCTCTGCAGTGACCACCACCGCCGGGCCCTCGCCCTCTGCCGTGAGCGTGATGTAGGAGATGAGGGCGTGCGCGCTCGCCGGGGGAGCCTCGGCCACGACGAACAGGGCCGCGGCCAGGAACCCGAGAACGGCGACCCGCGACCGGTGCAGACCGCGCCGCCGTCGGCGGCCCGTGGAGGGGTGGAGCACGACGACCTCCGTGGGCAGCCTCGAGGGGATGGACTTCCGATGCTAGGGCGAGTCGTGCCTGGGCGATGCGGAATGACCCATCTGCCGAAGCCTGCCACGGGTACCACCTGACCGAACGGATGAGGCGGAATCACCGTTTGTCGGGAAACGTCGGCCAAGTGGCCCAGGCCCCATTTATGCTGACGAGGTCACATCCGCTCGAGGGGGAGCCACACCGATGTCCAGCACCACCGACCGTTACCGCCGCCGCCACGGAGACACCGCCTACGCCCGACTCGCCGCTCGCGCCGCGTTCGCCGGCCTCGAGTCGCTCGCCGCCGACCTGATGGTCGTCTCCGTCCCCGGACCAGGCACGCTCTCCCCCAGCTCCCCCAGCTCCCCCAGCTCCCCCAGCTCCCCCAGCCCCGCCACCACGCCGCGTCCGGTGGCGTCCGGAAGCCCGGTCACCCAGACCAGGGGCACCACGCCCGGCCCCATCGCCGGTCGCAACACCGCCGGCCGCGCCCTTCCCCTGCGGGGCCCGTCGCACCGGACGGCAACTCCGACGACCTTCTGACGACTTCTGACGGTTTCGACGACGTCGGTCGCCTTCTGCTGACGTCCTGACGCCCCAGCCGGCCTCCGGGCTCCTTCGGGTTGCCGCCTGGAGCACCCGGGTAGGGAACGACCCAGCGGCCGTCGCCACGGTGGCCCGCTGTCGTTCTTCCCACCCGGACCCCGGAGGCCCATCGTGCCCACTGTCTCGCGCACCTTCACCGTCACCCCGCCGCCACAGGCGGTGCTCGACTACCTGGCTGACTTCGGCAACGCCCCCGAGTGGGATCCCGGCACGGAGACCTGCACCCAGAACGACAGCGGTGCGGTCACCATCGGCACGAGCTGGCACAACGTCTCGAAGATCCTGGGGGTGACAACCGAGCTCACGTACACGTTGCGCGAGAGGGCCTCTGACCACATCGTCCTCGTCGGCGAGAACGACTCCTCGACCTCCACGGACACCATCAGGGTGGTGCCGAGCGGCACCGGGTCGGAGGTCACCTACACGGCCGAGCTGGAGATGCACGGCGCAGCCAAGCTGGCGACCCCGGCCATGAAGCTCGTGTTCGAGAAGGTCGCCAGCGACACCGAGGACCAGATGACGACGGTGCTGAACGGCCGCGCCGCCCACTGACCGGCACCTAGCCGGGCACAGCGTTGGGCGAACTGCGAGCAGCACCCCCTTTCGTCATGGGAACCTTCAGCATGCGCAGAGCCCGACTCATCGCCCTCCTGTCCCTGATCGTGTCCGCCGTCGGTGCCAGCGTCCTCGCGGGACCGGCGCAGCCGGTGCAGGCCCTGGCCGCCGTCCGCACGTGCGCCCAGCGGACGCCGGGCTTCCACACCTCCACCTTCAAGGCCGGCGGTGTCGTGCGCAGCTACACCGTCTACGTGCCGACGACCTGGAGCCCGACCGGCAACCGACCGTCGGTGTGGGTGCTGCACGGTATGGGGGGTGAAGCGGAGGGAACGATCTGGGGGTCCAAGCTCAAGGTCCAGGCCGACCAGGACGGGTTCGTCGTGGTCGCACCCCAGGGCCTCGGCCTTCCCAGCACGTGGAGCGTGTCGACCACCACGCTGCGCATCAGCGGCTCGGACGCGGCGATGTTCACCCGCCTGCCGGCGAAGGTGGTGAGCGACTGGTGTCTCGACCCGTCCCGGCAGTACGTGGCCGGCTACTCGGCCGGGTCAGTGGTCACCCACGCCATGGCCTGTCGCGGCGGCTTCCCCTTCGCGGGCTACGCCGGGGCCGGGGCCCAGAGCTGGCTGTCCACGTGCCCTACCCCGAACCCCTTCGACTTCGTCTACTTCCACGGCACGGCCGACCCCTATGTGCCCTTCGGGGGTGACGCCTCGCTCCCCTCCGTGACGGTCTCGCTGGCCCAGATGGCCAGCGCCAACGCCTGCGAGACCTCCCCCACCGTGACGAGCATCGGCACCGACATCACCCAGTACACCTGGACCAGCTGCGCCGCCGGACGGCGGCTGCTGCTCGACGTGCTCCAGGGCGGGGGCCACGTCTGGCCCGGGGCGGACTACATCCCCGGTCTGGGCAACAACACGACGACCATCTCGGCCGACCAGGTGATATCCGACTTCTGGTCTCTTGCCCGCTAGGCGAAGAACATCCATATCCTGACGGTTCGGGCGGTGATGTGTCAGGGTTGAGAGGTGCTGCGTACCCCTCTCACCGTGCTCCTCGGTGCCCTCGTCGGCACCACCCTGACCGCCGCAGCCGCCGTCGCGGTCACGGGTGCGACGCCTTTCGGTGCCAGGGCCGGCACGTCTGCGACCAGCGGGACGAGCGTCACCTCGGCGGTCCCGATGGTCGTCCCGAAGAGCACCCCAAAACGGGCTGCCCGGACCGCAGCCACGGCGCCACCCGCCCACAACACGTGCGCGCTCCAGACCCCCGGTTTTCACGAGCTCTCGATGACGCTCGGTACGACGCGACGTGCATACACCGTCTACGCCCCGGCCTCCTGGACCCCTGCCCGGAAGGTCCCGGCGGTCTACCTCTTCCACGGCATGGGCGGTGACGCCACCGGTACCATCTGGGGCTCTCGGATGAAGGTGCAGGCCGACCAGGACGGCTTCCTCGTGGTGGCCCCCCAGGCCCTGGGTTCCCCCACGGACTGGGACGTCACGCCGGCACTGCAGGTGAGCGGCTCCGACGCTCAGCTGGTCAGCCAGCTCCCGGCCACGATCGTGGCGACCTGGTGCGTCGACCCGGCCCGCCAGTACGCAACGGGCTACTCGGCCGGCTCCGTGCTCACCCACGCCATGGCCTGCTACGGCGGTTTCCCCTACGTGGGCTACTCGGGCGCCGCTGCTCAGCCGTGGAGCGCGTCGTGCCCCAACCCGGAGCCCTTCGACTTCGTCTACTTCCACGGGACGGCCGACCCCTACGTGCCCTTCGGTGGCAACGCCGACGTCCCCTCCGTGGAGTGGTCGGCTCGCACCATGGCTGCCAAGAACGGGTGCGAGGCGCAGCCGACCACGACCAGCGTCGGCACAGACGTCACGTCGTACCTCTGGTCGCACTGTCTCGGCGGCAAACGCCAGCTGGTCGACGTCGTCGAGGGCGGTGGCCACATCTGGCCGGGGGCCGACGCCATCCCCTCGCTCGGTGCGCAGACGACGACCATCTCGGCCGACCAGGTGATCTCCGACTTCTGGCACCTGGCGCCCTGAGGCGTCCGACGCGTTTCCGGCCGCGGGCCGCCACCAGGAGACCCGCGCCACTCAGCGCGTGAGGTCGACGACGGTCAGACCGGGCCGGACGGCGGGCTCGCTCATCGCCGCCAGGGCCGCCCCAGCCAGGTCGAGGCCGATCACCTCACCGACCAGTCGACGAGGGTCCAGCCGACCGTCCGCCACCAGCTCCAGCATCGACGGGTAGTCGCGCGCCGCCATGCCGTGCGAGCCGTGCACGGACAGCTCCCACGCCACGACCCGGTCCATCGGCAACGCCGGCCTGGCGTCGGGACCGAAGAGCAGGCCCACCTGGACGTGACGGCCACGTCGTCGCAGCGAGTGGACCGAACCGGCCGCGGTGGCCCCCGAGCCGAGGGCGTCCACCCCGACGTGAGCCCCGCCGCCGGTCACCTCGACCACACCCTCGACGACGTCGGTCGTGGTGGGGTCGAGGGCCACCTCCGCGCCGAGGGCCAGGGCCAGCTCGCGCGCTGCGCCCGACGGGTCGCTCACCACGACGCGGGCGCCGAGCGCGACCCCGATGAGCACGGCCGACAGGCCGACCCCCCCGGCCCCGTGCACGGCCAGCCACTGCCCGGGCTGGAGGTCGCCGTGGGCGGTGAGCGCCCGGTACGACGTGGCGAAACGGCACCCCAGCGACGCGGCGGTGACCGCATCGACCTCCGCCGGCAGCGCGACCAGGTTGGTGTCTGCCGCGTGCAGCACGACCAGGTCGGCGAAGGACCCCCCGTGGGTGAAGCCCGGCTGCGTCTGGTCGGGGCAGACCTGGGCGTCACCGGCGAGGCAGTAGGCACACCGCCCACAGCCGCAGACGAACGGCACCGTGACCCGGTCTCCGACCCGCCACTGCCGGACGCCCTCCCCCACCTGCGCGACCCGGCCGGCGAGCTCGTGCCCCGGCACGTGCGGGAGCGCGACGGGGTCGTGCCCCATCCAGGCGTGCCAGTCCGAGCGGCAGACCCCGCTCGCCTCGACGGCGACCACCACCCCGCCGTCGGGTGGGGCCGGGTCGGGGACGTGCGTGAGCACGGGCTCCTGCCCGTATGCCGAGTAGACGACCGCGCGCACCGCCCACCGTCCTCTCGTCGTCGTATGGAGATCGTCGCGTGTGGAGATCGTCGCGTCGTCGCGTGGTCACCCTCCCCGAACGCCGGTCGCGGCGCGGAGAGCCCATCCTCCCTGACGGCGACCGGCCCCATACGGGAGGATCAACGCATGAGCGAGCACGACACCCGTGAGGACGAGGTCGACGCGGCGGTCGACCGCATCGTCGACCTCGGCAAGCCCCGCCTGCACCGCAGCTTCCCCCAGCAGGTGCTGACCGGAGGGGTGGCCGGTGGGGAGCTGGGCTTCGGCATCCTGGCGATGCTCGTCGTGGAGCACGAGACGGGCAACCACCTCCTGGCCGCACTGGCGTTCTCCATCGGGCTGCTTGCCCTGCAGCTGGGCCACAGCGAGCTCTTCACCGAAGGGTTCCTCGTGCCGGTGGCCACGGTGGCGGCGAAGGAGGGCACGGTCAGCCAGCTGGTCCGGCTGTGGGCCGGCACCTTCGCTGGCAACCTGATCGGCGGGTGGGTGGCGATGCTGCTCATCGTGACCGGCCTGCCCGAGCTGCACGAGCTGCTGGTGGAGCGGGGCGTCGAGCTCGCCTCGACGTCGGTCGGCTGGGGTCCGCTCGCGCTCGCGGTGCTGGCCGGCGCCGCCCTGACCCTGATGACGCGCATGCACAACGGCACCGAGGACGAGACGGCCCGGACCGTCGCGACGGTCGCGATCGCCTTCGTCGTGGCCGGCACCGGCGTCCTGCACTCGGTGCTCGACGCCCTGCTGGTCTTCGGGGCGATCCTCACGGGACAGGGGTCGGTGGGCTACCTCGACCTGCTGCTCTTCGAGGCGTGGGTGGTTCCCGCCAACATGGCCGGCGGCATCCTGCTCGTCACCGCCACCCGGCTGGTGCGCAGCAAGGAGAAGCTCGAGGAGAAGTCGCAGGTCGCCTCCCACAACGACGACTGACGCCTTGTTGCTCCGTCCGTGACCGAATCTCGCGTCCTGCCGTTCGATCCGGGCAGGTCCGGGGCAACAACCGGACGGGTGAGGGGGGTGGGGTGGGTCAGGCGAGGCTGATGAGGTCGAGGTAGTCAGGACCCCACAGGTCCTCGACGCCGTCGGGCAGCAGCAGGATCTTCTCGGGCTGGAGGGCCAGTACGGCGCCCTCGTCGTGCGTGACGAGGACGACGGCTCCTTCGTAGGTGGAGAGGGCACCGAGGATCTCGGCGCGAGACGCGGGGTCGAGGTTGTTGGTCGGCTCGTCGAGCAGCAGCACGTTGGCCGACGAGACGACGAGCATCGCGAGCGACAACCGGGTCTTCTCGCCGCCCGACAGCACCCGGGCCGGCTTGAGCACGTCGTCGCCGGAGAACAGGAACGACCCGAGGGTCTTGCGCACGTCGGTCTCGCCGAGCTCGGGTGCGGCCGACTTCATGTTCTCGAGCACGGTGCGGTCGACGTCGAGGTTCTCGTGCTCCTGGGCGTAGTAGCCCAGCTTGAGCCCGTGTCCCGGCTCGATCTCGCCGGTGTCGGGCGAGTCGACGCCGGCGAGCATCCGCAGCAGGGTGGTCTTCCCTGCGCCGTTGAGGCCGAGCACGACGACGCGGGAGCCGCGGTCGATGGCGAGGTCGACGTCGGTGAAGATCTCGAGCGAGCCGTAGGAGCGTGAGAGGCCGGAGGCGCGCAGCGGGGTCTTGCCGCAGGGTGCGGGCTTGGGGAAGCGCAGCTTGGCCACCTTGTCCTGCACCCGCTCGCCCTCGATCCCGGCGAGCAGCTTCTCGGCCCGTTTGGCCATGTTCTGCGCCGCGACGGCCTTGGTGGCCTTGGCCCGCATCTTGTCGGCCTGGGCCATGAGGACCCCGGCCTTCTTCTCGGCGTTCTGCCGCTCGCGCTTGCGTCGGCGCTCGTCGGTCTCGCGCTGGTTGAGGTAGGTCTTCCACCCGATGTTGTAGATGTCGACCTCGGCGCGGTTGGCGTCGAGGTGGAAGACCCGGTTGACGACGGAGTCGAGCATCTCGACGTCGTGGCTGATGATGACCAGCCCGCCCTTGTAGGTCCTGAGGTAGTCGCGCAGCCACAGGATCGAGTCGGCATCGAGGTGGTTGGTCGGCTCGTCGAGCAGCAGCGTCTGGGCGCCCGAGAAGAGGATGCGGGACAGCTCGACCCGACGACGCTGGCCGCCGGACAGGGTGTGCAGGGGCTGGGAGAGGATCCGGTCCTCGAGGGCCAGCGCGCTGGCGATGCTCGCCGCCTCGGACTCGGCCGCGTAACCGCCCGCCGCGGTGAACTCGTCGTCGAGACGCGAGTAGCGGCGCATCGCCTTCTCGTGCACCGCCTCGTCCTCGGAGGCCATGAGCTTCTCGGTGTCACGCAGGTTGCGGATGATGGTGTCGAGACCACGCGCCGCGAGGATCCGGTCGCGGGCCAGCATGTCCATGTCACCGGTGCGGGGGTCCTGGGGGAGGTAGCCGACGTCGCCCGACGAGGTCACCGTACCGGCGGCCGGCTGCCCCTCACCGGCGAGCACCTTGGTGAGCGTGGTCTTCCCCGCGCCGTTGCGGCCGACGAGCCCGATGCGGTCGCCCGCGGCGATCCGGAAGGACGCGTCGTCGAGCAGGAGTCGGGAGCCAGCGCGGAGCTCGATCCCGGTGGCGGTGATCACGGCGGTCCTTCGATCTGCGGGAGGGGCCGTCTGCGCAGGAGGCTCACATCGGCGGGAGCCTGCTACTGCACGTCACGGCGGTGAGCGGTCAGGACCATTCTGCCAGCCACACGGGCAGGCGACGAATCCGTCCCCGGACCCGCAGGCGGGGTACCGGAGGAGGAGGGGGCGCAGGACGGGCCGCGCTCGGACGTCGCTATGCCTCCGTCAGCCGTTGCGACGCTTCAGGGCGTCCCGCAGGGACCGGATGGCGTCGTCACTGGGCGAGGCCGCGTCCTGGTTGCTGCGCTCGAGCTGCTGCAGCACCTCGGCCCGGTGCACGGCGACTGATCGTGGTGCGTCGATGCCGATGCGCACGCCGTCACTGCGGACCTCCAGCACGGTGATCCGCACGTCGTCGCCGATCGTGATGGTCTCTCCGACACGACGGCTCAGGACTAGCATGATGGATAACGTACCGCCCTGACGGTCGAATCCGTCATGTCAGGCACTCACCAGCGGTACGGCGACGTCGAAGTCCTGGCCCTCGAGCACCACCTGCTGAGCCCGACGCGTCCGCACGTTGACCAGGACCGGGGCAGCGAGGTTGGCCGTGCTGTCCTCGAGGGACGTGCCGGCAGTGAGGACGAGCAGCAGCAGGGTCTCCTCCACCGACTCGATGCCGAGGTCGTCGACGACCTCGTCGGCCACCACCGGGTGGTAGTCGGGGAAGAAGGGCTCAGCCGGCATGACGAGGAAGCGCAGCCCCGGGTCGTCGAGAGACCGCATGGAGCTGAGGATCCCGACGTCGTCGAGCTGCACCAGGGCGAAGCGCCGCTGCTCGCTGAAGCCGGGCATCGGGCGGGTGAACTCGATGACGGGGATATCGGAGGTCATCCTGGCGCTCTCCTGCTTTCGCTCTGTGCCCTCGACGGTCCGGCCGACCGGCTCCGGGACACCGATCATCGCAGGTAGTCCATGAGGCTCGGGGTGAGGGCCTTGCTGGTGGCCCCGAGCGCAGCCTGGTAGGCCATCGTGCGCATCTGCAGGTCGACCGCTGCCCGGGGCAGGTCGGTCTCCTGGAGGGTGCTGAGCGAGGTCTGGATCTGCAGGTCGTGGGCCCCCGCCGCCGAGGCGGCGGCGGTGATCCGGTTGGTGGTGCTCCCGGCCAGCGAACGCGCATCGGTCAGCTGGGTGAAGTCGGCCTTGATGCTGGTCAGGGCGTTCTGCAGACCAGGCATGTCCCCGGCTCTCATGGCCGCCGACGCCGCCGCCAGGTGGTCGAAGACGGAGCTCCCCGCCGGTCCGAAGGCGGACGTCGCGTCGACGTCGACCCGCACCTGCACACCGTCGGCGACGGTGCGGTTGACGGCGCCCACCGTACCGACGAAGGTGCCGGTGTCGTCGTAGGCCCTCAACCCCGCCGTGACTCCGCCGAAGACCGGGCGGCCCGCGTACTGCGTGTTCGCCGCGTCGAGGAGACCGGCGCGCAGACCGTCGAGCGCACCCGCGAGAGCATTGCGGGCCGACGAGTTGAGGGTCACGCCGTTGATCCCCTGGGTCACGACGTCCTGGGCGTTCAGCAGCTGGGCGCCGCCCGACGCCAGGGCGGTTTCGGCCTGCCCGAGCCAGCCGAGACCGTCGGAGCCGTTGCGCTGGTACTGCGCGCTGGCCGCCAGCGCGCCGTTGAGCTGCATCGCCGCCGCGGTGTCGTTCGGCGAGTCCGAGGGCCGGTTGAGGATCCGGCCGGTCGAGATCTGCTCCTGGGTGCTGGCCAGGCGGGACAGGCTGGTCCGCAGGCCGGACAGGGAGTGGTCGGCCATCATGCGCTGGGTGACGCGGCTGATGGACATCAGGCCAGCATCCGGTTGATGAGGGTGTCGAGCACCGAGTCGATGGTGCTCATCACCTTGGCCGCGGCCTCGTAGGCCCGTTGGTTCTGCATCATCGCTACCGTCTCCTCGTCGATGTTGACGCCCGCCTGCTGCTCGCGGGCGTTGTCGAACTGGTTGGTGAGGACCTGCTGGTTGGCCGAGGCCCGCTGGGCACCCTGCACCGACGTCCCCAGCCCGGCGACGAGCTGCCGGTACTGCCCGTCCACCCCGACAGCCGACGCGAGCGCATCGGCGTTGCCGGTGTCCGTGCCCATGACCGGGATCGACGAGGCGGCGACGAGCGAGGGGTCGGTGATCGCGACGCTCAGGCTCGACGCCGGCGAGGCCGGGTCGTAGCTGAACATCGCCGTCCCGGGGTTGCCGAGGGCGTCGTACCCCGCCTGGTGCTGGGTGTTGACCGTGTCGGCGAGCTGCCTCGCCACCGCGTCGAGCCCCTGCTGGTAGGCCGGCAGGGTGAAGTTGAGCAGCTTGACGCTGCCGCCGGCGTCCCCGGCGCTGATCGTGGCGAGCGGCGCGGCCGAGCCGCTGGGGTCGGTGACGGTGAAGGTCACCGGGTTGCCGTCGGGCGCGCCCGTGGCCGACACCCCGCTGGCGATGGACAGGCTCGATGCCTGGTTGCCCACCACCAGGGGGACCCCGCCGAGGCTCACGTCGGCCTGACCATCGGGGCGCATGGTGGCCGTGGCCCCGGTCAGCTCGGAGAGCCGCAGGGTGAGGCGGTCACGGGTGTCGAGCAGGTCGCTC
Source organism: Actinomycetales bacterium (assembly GCA_038230235.1). GTDB lineage: Bacteria > Actinomycetota > Actinomycetes > Actinomycetales > Dermatophilaceae > Lapillicoccus. Next base: position 15,956 of record JBBRNQ010000005.1, on the reverse strand, counting down.
ACGTCGGCGCCGCCCGCCTTTCCCGCGGCGATGGCCTTGTTGGCGTCGGCCAGGCCCGCGGCGACGCTGTTGGTCTCGTCGACCGTCGACTGCAGCCTCTGGACCTGAGTGCCCATCGTGTCGGCCACGGCGCGGCTCTGGGTGCCGATCGCGGCGGCGAGGGCCTGAGCCTTGCCGAGGACCACGTTCCGCGCAGGGGAGCTGGCCAGCGGGTTGATCGCGACCTCGTGCCAGGCCGACCGGAAGTCGGTGAGGGCCGCGGAGACACCGTTGCTGCCGGGCTCGTTGACAGAGCGCTCGAGGTCCTCGAGCCCGGACTGACTGACGTCGGCGAGGTGCTGCTGCCCGTGCTCGGTGCGCACCCGCGCGACCAGCAGCGCGTCGGTCATGCGGGTGACCCCCGTGACCGCCACACCGTCGCCGTGTCCGTCGTAGCGAGACCACATCGCCGGTGCCGTGGGCGCTCCGACGGCCGCGGACTCGATGCGACGACGGGTGTAGCCGTCGGTGTTGACGTTGGCGATGTTGCCGCTCGCGACATCCATCGCCGCACGGGAGTAGGTGAGCGCACTGAGCGCGGTGGAGAGGGATCCGAAGGTACTGGCCATGTCACAGGCTCCTGTCGACGAGTCGTCGGGGTGATCGGTCGAGCACGGCGGCGCCGTCGGGGCGGTAGCCCTGGACACCCTCCTCGCCGAGACCCATGAGGGTCTCGCGAGCGGAGCGCAGGCCCAGGGTGAGCAGCTCACGGTTGGTCTCAGCGAGGGTCGCGATCTCGCGGCTCACCATGAGGAAGGCGTCACGGTGGTCGGTCATGATCGACTGCCACGGCTCGTCGAGGGACTCGGCGAGGGAACGCAGGCTCGTGCTCTGGCCGAGGCCCAGGGCGGCGGCGGCCTCGTCGGAGGCGATGGACCGCAGGAGCTCCGTCTCGCGCAGGGTCTGCAGCACGCCCTCCACGTCGTCGGCGGCACGAGCCAGCCAGCGCGTGCGTCCGGCGGTGAGCACCAGCCGTTCCACCTCGAGGTGGTACAGCAGGGACTCGAGCAGCTCTCGCTCGCGCCAGAGGATCTGGGACAGCTTCTCCACGTCATCACTCGATTCCGCACGCTTGCCTTCTGCTCGTGCTGACGGGGACATCGGCGCCCGCCGCCGCGATCTGAGCAGTTGCGTCGAGGAAGCGTGCGCGTCCGCACCTCCGACGGGCCGCAGAAGACCGGTGGCCGTTCGTACTAGTCCGGTATGCCGGGTTAGCCACTTCGCCACGGCGAAGGGTTCGGGGGGGTTCAAAAGTAATGATTAAGACGATTCGGTCATCCAGAGTAGGGACGTGCCCCAGACAACCGCTGACCTCGCCCCCTCGATGTCGACCGATGACCTCATCACGACGCACATGCCCCTGGTCGGTCACATCGTCCGCGAGACGATGGGCCGCGTTCCCGCCCACGTCAGCCGCGACGACCTGACCTCGGCCGGCATGCTCGCCCTCGTCACCGCCGCTCGCGCGTTCGACCCCACCCGAGGCGTCCCCTTCGCAGGGTACGCCGCGACCCGCGTACGGGGTGCCATCATCGACGAGCTCCGTCGGGTCGACTGGGCCTCGCGCTCGGTCCGCCGTCGCGCCCGTGACCTCGACGAGACGCGCAACCGGCTGGCCGCCATCCTCGGCCGGATCCCCACCACGGTCGAGGTCGCGTCGGCGCTCAGCGTCCCGGTCGAGGACATCTCCCGCAACGAGGGCGACATCGCCCGCGCGTCCGTGCTGTCCCTCGAAGGCACCGACAACGCCGACGGACCGGTCGTCCCCTCGACCGGTCCCAGCCCGGAGGCCGTCGCCGAGCACCGCGAGCTGCTGACCTACCTCATGGAGGCGGTGAACGAGCTGCCCGAGCGGCTGCGCGTCGTCGTCACCGAGTACTTCCTGGCCGAGCGCCCCATGGCCGACATCGCTGCCGACCTCGGTGTCTCCGAGTCACGCATCTCGCAGATCCGGGCCGAGGCCCTCGTGCTGCTGCGCACCGTGCTGCACCGCGAGCTCGACCCCGAGCTCGTCGAGCAGCCGGCCGAGGGCCAGGGCTGCGCGGCCCGACGCCGCGAGTCCTACTACGCGGCCGTCGCCGCCCGCCACGCGGTCGGTCTGCGCCAGATCGTGGCCCGCGACCTCGACCAGACGGCCTGATCAAAAAAATCCCCATAAATATCCGCAATTCGGCTCAAGTGCCCCTCGGGGCGGCCGATGAAGCAGGTGAGGCCCACGGACGGGCCGCTCTCCACCCCCACTCCACGAAGGAACCATCATGAGCCTCCGCATCAGCACCAACATCGACGCCCTCAACGCGTACCGCAACCTCTCGGTCACGCAGAACCAGCTCTCGGGCTCCCTCGAGAAGCTGTCGAGCGGCTTCCGGATCAACAAGGCCGCCGACGACGCGTCGGGTCTGGCCATCTCGCAGAGCCTGCAGTCCCAGGTCGGCGGCCTCACGGTCGGCGTCCGGAACGCCCAGGACGGCATCTCCGTCGCCCAGACGGCCGATGGCGCCCTCACCGAGGTCCAGTCCATGCTCCAGCGCATGAACGACCTGTCGGTGCAGTACAAGAACGGCACGCAGAACACCGGCTCGCAGGCCGCCCTGACCAGCGAGTTCACCGCCCTCCAGACCGAGGTCGGCCGGATCACGACCAACGCCAAGTTCAACGGTGTCGCCCTCTTCGGCGGCGCCGCGCTGACCTTCCAGGTCGGCTCCGACAGCGCCGACACGATCGACGTCTCGGCGACCGCCCTCGCCGCCGTCGACACCAGCGGTGCGGCCATCACGGACAGCAACACGGTCCAGACGGCCATCACCGCGATCTCCAGCCAGCGCGCCGAGCTCGGTGCTATCCAGAACCGCTTCCAGCACACCATCCAGAGCCAGAACGTCGCCATCACCAACCTGTCGGCGTCGAAGAGCCAGATCACCGACACCGACATGGCGTCCGAGATGGTCAACTTCACCAAGTCCAACATCCTGTCCCAGGCCGGCACCGCCATGCTCGCCCAGGCCAACCAGGCCTCGCAGGGAGTCCTGAAGCTCCTCGGCTGATCGACCTGACCGTGGGCCGGGGAGGGGGTGACCCCTTCCCGGCCCACAGTCGTCGGCGGCACCGTCCGCCATCCGCACCAGACTGACGTCACGACATCCGAAGGAGCAGGAGCCGCGCCATGGTCACCAGCACAACGAGCACCAGCAGCGTCAGTGGTCTGGCGAGCGGTCTCGACACCGCGGGCATCATCACCCAGCTCATGGCGATCGAGACCCGGCCCCAGGACGCCCTCAAGAGCACGCTGTCCAAGAACCAGGCGGCGGTGAGCACGCTGCAGGCGCTCAACGCCCAGGTCGCGGCGCTCGCCACCCAGGCCAAATCAGGCTCCACCACCGCGAGCTGGTCTCCGACGAAGGTGAGCTCGTCCCTCGTCGGCGTCACAGCCAGCTCCACGGGCGCTGGCGCCGCCAGCCTCGACCTGCACGTGCAGCAGGTGGCCAGTGCCGCCCGCGTGACGTACGGGACGACGGTCGCGCCCACCACTGTCGTGACCTCCGGCAGCCCCGTCGAGCTGACCGTCGGGGCGACGACGTCGACCCTCGACGTCGGCGACGGCTCCCTCGGCGCCGTCGTCAGCGCCATCAACGCCGGGGCGTACGGCGTCACGGCCTCGACCGTGACCCAGTCCGACGGCACCCAGCGGCTCATGCTGCAGGCCGCGTCGACCGGGGCCCAGACCATCTCGCTCACCGGGGTCGACGGACTCGGGGCGGCCACGACGACCGATGGCCAGGACGCGCAGATCATCGTCGGGTCCGACACCCTCTCCTCGCCGACCAACACCTTCACCTCGGTCTCGGGGCTGTCGATCACGGTCAGTGCGGCAGCGGTCGGACAGGACGCCTCGATCGGGGTGGTCAGCGACGCCGCGACCGCCCAGACCCAGGCCCAGTCGATGGTCGACAACCTCAACGCCATCCTGACCCAGCTCGACGCCGTGACCGCCTACAACGCGACGGCGAAGACCCAGGGCGCCCTCTCGGACGACGGAGCCGTCAGCTCCCTACGGACCACCCTCTTCAACTCCGTCTTCCCGACCGACGGCACCAGCCTGGCGTCGTACGGGATCCAGACCGACCGCTACGGCAAGCTGGTGTTCGACCCGGCCACCTTCGCGGCCGCCTACGCCAAGAACCCGGGTGACGTCTCGACGGCACTCGGGGGGACGAACGGTTTCGCTGCCCGCGTGGCGGCTGTCACCACCGCCGCGAGCGACCCGATCGACGGCTCTCTGACGAGCTCGCTGCAGAGCCGGAACACCGGCATCCAGCGCACCCAGGGCAGCATCGCCGACTGGGACATCCGGCTGGCCCTGCGCAAGACCTCGCTCACCAGCACGTACTCCGCCCTCGAGACGGCCCTGCAGAAGCTGCAGGCCCAGTCGACCTGGCTCACCAGCCAGCTCAACGCCCTCAACCCCACCACCAAGTCCGGCTGAGGACGGGAGACCGATGCCCCCCAACCCCCGCAACGCCTACCTGCAGGCGTCGATCGCGACGGCCGGCCCGCAGGCCCTGCTGCTCATGCTGTGCGACCGCCTCGTGCTCGACGTGCAACGGGCCGCAGCCGCCCAGCTGGGCGCGGACGTGCCCGAGACGCACCATCACCTGGTGCACGCCCAGGCCATCGTCACCGAGCTCGCGACGAGCCTCGACCCCGACGGCTTCAAGGGTGGCCACCAGCTGGCTGAGCTCTACCGCTACCTGCTGTCGGTGCTCGTGACCGCCAACGTCACCAAGGACCCGCGCCGGATCGCCGAGGGGCTGCGCCTCTCGACGTCGATCGCCGGCATCTGGCACGAGGCGGCCGCCGTGCTCGCTCGCCCCCCGCTCCCCCGCGCCTCCACCCGCGCCTCGGCGTGACCGCGCTCCCGGGCTCGACCTCGTGGGAGACGGTCCTGGACCGGCTCGAAGCCGATGTCGCCCGCGCGAGTGCCTGCCTCGCGGCCGGTTCAGTCCCCGACCTCGAGGCGTGGGCGGCGCCGACCCCACCCGGCCCCGTCCCCGACGACCTGCGGCCGCGCGCGCTCGCCCTGGTCGACCGGCAGGAGCAGGTCACCCGCGCGATGGGCGAGACCCTGCGCCAGACCCGTGACCACGTGCGCAGCACCGCCCTCGAGCAGGCGCTGGCCCGGCACGTCCGCGCGGCCACGAGCCCGTCGGCCGCGCCGCTCTACCTCGACATCGTCACCTGACCCCAGGGGGTGCGCCTCACGAGGGGTGCGCCGAGGCCGTTATGCCCCAATAATTACCCATATACCCCTGAGAACACCTACGGTCGTCGCCAGCGCAGCCGATGACACGAGTGAGCACGGACTGCTCGCCTCCTTTCGCCGACGGACCGGCAACACCTTCTCCTGAAACGGAGCGCTGCCGTGTCCCTTGGTGCAATGGACGCTGTCGGGCAGGTCCTCGCGACCGCCCTCGACGGCGTCAGCATGAACCAGAACGCCATCGCCAACAACATCGCGAACGTCGACACCCCCCACTACCGGGCGACCAAGGTCGACTTCCAGAGCGCCTTGAAGGCGGCGATCGACGACGGCCGGTTCACCCAGGGGAACGCCTCGGTCCAGCCGCAGGTGACGGCGGAGACCACACCGGTCGGTGCCAACGGCAACAACGTCGACCTGAGCAACGAGACGCTGGCCGGGGTGCAGGCGCAGTACCAGTACCAGGTGCTCAGCCGCGCGATCAGCGACCGCTTCGACCGCATCCACCAGTCGCTGAGCTCCAGCTGATGGGCGCCTTCGACATGCTGTCCACCGCCGGGTCCAGCCTCAAGGTGCACCAGACCTGGCTCGACGCGCTGGCCAACAACATCGCCAACGTCAACACCGTCAAGCGCACGTCCCAGAGCGCCTTCCAGGCCCAGATGATCAACGCGACGGCCCTTCCCCAGGGCGGCGTCGCCGTCGGCGGCATCGCGCTCAGCTCGGCCCAGGGGCGGATGGAGTACCTGCCCGACAACCCGCTGGCGGACGCCAACGGCTACGTCCGGGCGCCCGACATCGACATGGCCAGCCAGATGAGCCAGCTGATCATGGCCCAGCGGGGCTTCCAGGCCTCGGTCCAGGTCACCAAGAACGCCCAGGACACCTACTCCTCGGCCCTCGAGATCGGTCGCAAGTCATGAGCGTCACCCCCGTCGAGGCGACGGGCTTCACGCCGTACGTCGCCCCGGTCGTGCCCCTCGGCACCCCGTCCATCGGTGAGGGGACGTCGGGGGTCGCGGCCTCCAGCGGTGAGTTCGGCAACCTGCTGACCGACGGTCTCGACCGTCTCCAGAGCGTGCAGAGCGCCAGCGACAACCTCGCGGTCAAGGCCGCCACCGGTGACCTGACCGCGATCCACCAGTACACGATCGCCTCCACCGAGGCCTCGGTCACGACGCAGCTGACGGTCGCGCTGCGCAACAAGGCCCTCGACGCGTTCAACGAGATCCTGAAGATGCCGGTCGGATGAAGGAGTCGCTGCTGCGCACCGGACGTGGCTACCAGCGCACGTTCCTCGCCTTCACCGCGGGCCAGAAGGCCGTCGCGATCGTCGGCACGGCGGCCCTGCTGCTCGGCGCCGTGCTCGTCTACCACTGGGTCTCGGCCCCGGCGTACGCCCCCCTCTTCACCAACATGTCCTCCAAGGACGCGTCGGCGGTCGTCAGCAAGCTCGACGCCCAGGGCACGAGCTACCAGATCACCAACGGCGGTGCGACCGTGATGGTGCCGCAGGACGAGGTCTACAAGGACCGGATCGCCCTCTCCGGAGCCGGGCTGCCCAGTGGCAGCGACGGAGGCTACTCGTTGCTCGACAACCAGAGCCTGTCGACCTCGGACTTCCAGCAGCAGGTCAACTACAAGCGGGCCATGGAGGGTGAGCTCTCCAAGACCCTCGCCTCCATGGACGGCGTCTCGACCGCGGTGGTGCACCTCGCCCTGCCCAGCAAGCAGGTCTTCGCCGACACCCAGGACCCCACCACCGCCTCGGTGCTGCTCAACGTCAAGCCCGGTGCGACGCTCAACACCAACCAGGTGCAGGCCGTGGTCCACCTCGTCGCGTCGAGCATCGACGGCCTCGACCCGACCAAGGTCACCGTCGCCGACCAGACGGGCAGGCTGCTCTCCACCTCCGGTGACGCCACCGGCGACGCCCTGGCGGCCAGCACCCGCGACCAGCAGGTCGCCGCGTTCCAGACCCAGGAGTCCTCCCGCATCCAGGCGATCCTGGACCGGGTGCTCGGCCCCGGAAACGGCACCGTCCAGGTGACCGCCGACCTCAACTTCGACCAGGCCAAGACCAGCTCCAAGACCTACCAGCGCGCGGACCCGAAGGGCCTGGCCTCGTCCTCGACCGTCGGGAGCGAGAAGTACCAGGGGCCCGCCAGCGGCTCGACCGCCGGCGGCATCGTCGGCCCCGACGGGCAGCTCACCCCGGCGACCGGCTCCGGTGCGAGCGGGAACTCGACCTACACCAAGAGCTCGTCGACATCGGACGAGGCCCTCAACTGGACGACGGAGGACCGCAACCTCGCCCCGGGTGGCGTCAACTCGCTGCACGTCGGAGTGGTGCTCGACAAGGTCGCCGCCGCCAAGATCAACCCCGCCCAGCTGCAGGCCACCATCGCCTCGGCGATCGGCTACAACACCAAGCGGGGTGACACGATGAACCTCTCGGTGCTGCCGTTCGACCGCACCGCCGAGATCGCCGCCGCTGCCGCCCTCAAGGCGCAGGCCGCCGCCGACCAGCAGTCACAGCTGATCACCTACGGCAAGAGCGCGATCCCGGTCATCATCCTGCTGGTGGCCCTGCTCATCGCCTGGCTGCGCGGACGCAAGAAGGCCAAGCAGCGCAAGGAGGCGACGGAGTACCTCGTCGAGCAGCTGCGCGACGGCGCCGCGGCACGGGCCGGTCTGGCCGCGCCGGCGGCCCTGAACCCGGCCGCGACCCTGCTCAGCCTCGAGGGGCCGACCGAGGACGACGCGATCCGTGACGAGCTCGCCCTCCTCGTGGACGACCAGCCGGAGGACGTCGCGGCCCTGCTGCGCGGCTGGCTCGTGGAGAAGACACCGTGAGCGCCGCCATCGCCACCATGGGGGCCCGCAAGGCCGCTGTGCTCCTCATCCAGATGGGTCGCGAGCGGGCCTCCGCGGTGCTGGCGCACCTGTCGGAGCCCGAGGTCGAGGCCATCTCCGCCGAGATCGCCCGGCTCGAGACGATCGACGCCGAGGAGAGCAGCAAGGTCCTCGCCGAGTTCCGCCACATGATGAACGCCCGGGCCCACATCGCCCAGGGCGGGATGTCGATGGCGCAGCAGCTGCTGGAGCAGTCGCTGGGCGAGGAACGCGCCGCCGAGATCATGGGTCGCCTCAAGGCCGCCTCGGTCAAGATGCCCTTCCAGCGGTTGCAGGACATCGACCCGGCGCAGCTGCTCTCCTTCATCGTCGACGAGCACCCGCAGGTGATCGCCCTGGTGGTCGCCCACCTCAACCCCGACCGGGCCTCGATGCTGCTGTCGGGTCTGGCCCCCGAGCAGCAGGCCCAGGTCGCGCACCGGATAGCGGTCATGGACCAGACCTCACCCGATCTCATCCGGGCGGTCGAGGCCACCCTCGAACGCAAGCTGTCGTCCGTCCTCCAACCGGTCGAGATGTCGCGAGTGGGGGGTGTCGACCCCCTGGTGAGCATCCTCAACCGCTCGGACCGTTCGACCGAGCGTCAGATCGTCGAGGGCCTCGAGGCCCTCGACGCCGCGCTCGCCGACGAGGTCAAGAGCCGGATGTTCATGTTCGAGGACATCACCAGCATCGACGACCGCTCCGTGCAGCTCGTCCTGCGTGAGGTCGACATGAACAACCTCGCGATGGCTCTCAAGGGCGTCTCCGAGGGCGTGCGCAGCAAGATCACCGGCAACCTCTCCGAACGGGCCGGCGAGAACCTGCTCGAGGAGGTCGAGCTGCTCGGCGCGGTGCGCCTGGCGCAGGTCGAGGAAGCGCAGCAGGCCATCATCCGCACGATCCGCTCGCTGGAGGAGAAGGGGCAGCTGCTGCTCCGAAGGGGGAACGACGATGACTTCGTCACCTGAGTCGCGGGTCGTCCGCGGCGCCGTGACCACTCCCCTGCTCACGCCCGACCTCCGTGGAGGCAACTGGACGCGCGGAGGGGGCGACCACGTACGAGGCGACGCCAGCACCGAGCTGCTGCTCGGCGAGCTGGCCGACCGCACCCGTTCCGCTGCCCGCTCACAGGGCTTCTCGGTCGGTTGGGCCGAGGGGTACCGCGCGGCCACCATGGCGGCCGCCGAGGTCGAGCGTCATGCTGCCACCGCCCGGGCCGACGCCGACGCGCTGCGCCGCAGTGAGCACCAGGAGGTCGTCGCCGCGCTCCTCGCCGCCGCCGCCGGCCTGGACGCGACCACCGCCGCGGCCTGCGCGGCCGTCGAGGTCCGTGCCACCGAGCTGGCGCTGGCGGTGACCGAGGAGCTGGTCGGTCACGCCCTGCTGACCGAAGGTGACTCCGACGTCATCCACCGCGCCGTCAAGATGCTCCCGCAGGGTGAGCGCGCCCGGGTGCGACTGCACCCCTCCGTCGCGGGTTCCCTGCACGCGGGCGAGCTGACCGACCTCGGGGTCGTCGTCGTGGCGGACCCCTCGATCGCCCGGGCAGACTCGGTCGTCGACCTCGACGACCGCCTGGTCTCGATCGACATCGGCGCCGCGCTGGGGCGCCTGCGCGAGGTCCTGCGATGAGCGCGTTCACCGCCACCCTCGCCGCTCGCGCCCTGGGCGCCGTGCGTCCACTGCACCTGGGCCGGGTCGTCGAGCTCCTCGGGCTCCAGGTGCGGGTCAGCGGCCTCGACGCCGCTGTCGGCGACCTGGTCGAGATCGACGGCACGCCAGCGGTGCTGGCGGAGGTGGTCGCCAGCGGCCCCGGCGGCCTGGTCTGCCTCCCGCTCGGGTCGACGACCGGTCTGACATCGGGCGCCAGCGTGCGCTCGGCCGGTGGCCCCCTGCGGATCCGGGTCGGGGAGGAGCTGCGCGGTCGAGTGCTCGACGGTCTCGGCCGGCCCATCGACGGCGGGCCGTCGCTCGACCGTCTCGCCCTCACAGAGGTCGAGCACCCGGCGCCCCGAGCCCTCGACCGCCCCCGCATCGACACCCAGATCGGGCTGGGCGTGCGCGCTCTCGACGCCCTCACCCCATGCGGACGCGGGCAGCGCGTCGGCATCATGGCCGGCTCGGGTGTCGGCAAGTCGAGCCTGCTGTCGATGATCGCGCGCAACACCGACGCCGAGATCTCGGTGATCGCCCTCATCGGGGAGCGTGGCCGCGAGGTCCGCGAGTTCATCGACCAGGACCTCGGCCCCGAGGGCCTGGCCCGCTCGGTCGTCATCGTCGCCACCTCTGACGCCCCGCCCGTCGAGCGGCTGCGAGCAGCCTTCGTGGCGACCCGGATCGCGGAGTGGTTCCGCGACTCCGGCAGGGAGGTCGTCCTGATGATGGACAGCCTGACCCGCGTGGCCATGGCCCAGCGAGAGATCGGGCTCTCCGCGGGTGAGCCACCGGCGACCCGTGGCTACCCACCCAGTGTCTTCTCCCTGTTGCCCCGGCTGCTGGAGCGGGCCGGGACCAACCAGCACGGCAGCATCACGGGGCTCTACACGGTGCTCGTCGAGGGTGACGACATGCTCGACCCGATCGCCGACAGCGCCCGCTCCATCCTCGACGGGCATGTGGTGCTCACCCGCCGCCTGGCCACCGGGGGCCACTTTCCTGCCATCGACGTGCTCGAGTCGGTCTCGCGAGTCACCAACGCGGTCACCACCGCGGTGCAGCGAGACGACGCCGTGCGGATGCGTCGCCTCCTCGCCGCCCACCGCGAGGTGCGCGAGCTCGTCGAGATCGGGGCGTACGTCACCGGTGCCGACCCCGACGCCGACGCCGCCCTCGCCCTCATGCCCCGTATCCAGGACTTCCTCCGCCAGTCCATGGACGAGTCGAGCCCGCTCGACACGACCTGGGCCCGACTCCACGAGCTGATGCCCTCATGACCTCATCCGCCCCCCGCCCCCGCCAGGGCCGCTCGGCCGCCCTCGACGCCGTGTGGCGCGTGCGCTCGATGCGTGAGCAGGACGCTCTCTTCGGACTGCACGGCGCCCTCTCGGAGGCCCGCCGTGACCGGGACCACCTCGAGTCCTGGACTCGCGCCTGGACCCAGCCGCCGACGTCCCAGCTGACGACCACGAGGCCGTGGGGACCTTCCTCGAGGCTCGCGGTGCGCTGCTGGCGCTCGGGTCGGCCATCGCGGCTGCCCGAGGCAAGCTCGACGCCACCGACGCCGTCGCTCTCGCCGCCCGGAGCCGCTGGCAGCAGGACAAGACGCAGCTCGACGCCATCTCGATGCTCATGGAGCGGCGGGCTCTCGAGCTCCGCGCCGAGCTGATGCGCCGGGAGGCCCGCGACCTCGACGAGATCGCCGGGCAGCGTTGGGCGCGGGACGAGGCCGGTCGATGAGCATCGCCGACGTCACCTCACGCATCAGCGAGCTGCAGAGCCAGCTGGCCACCATGGTTCCCGCTGGCAGCGGTGCCGCAGCCGCCGCCTCGTTCAGCTCCGCCCTCGGGCAGGCCACCGCCGCTGCCGGGTCGGCCGGGAGCACGACCAGCACCCTGCCGTCGAGCGACATCGGCTCGAGCACCACGACCGACGCCACCTCCGACGTCTCCACGACCTCCGGTGCGCTGGACGCGGGCGACGCCAGTGGCGACGCCGTCGTGGCCGACGCCCGCAGGTACCTGGGCACCCCGTACGTCTGGGGTGGGACCGATCCCGCTAAGGGTCTCGACTGCTCCGGTCTGGTGCAGCGGGTCTACGCGGACCTCGGCTACCACCTCCCCCGGGTGGCGTCGGACCAGGCGGCGGTCGGCAGAGCGGTCAGCAGCCTGGCGCAGGCTCGGCCGGGGGACATCCTCGCCTTCGGGTCACCCGCTCACCACGTGGGGATCTACATCGGCGGCGGACAGATGATCGAGGCTCCCCGCCCCGGGCTCAAGGTGCGGGTCGGACCCGTCTACGAGACCCCTACCGCGATCCGACGGGTCGTCGACACCGCCCCGGCAGCCAGCGCCGCCGGTCTCGTGGCGTCGAGCGCCCCGGTGACGTCGGACGTCCCCTACGCCAGTCTCTTCAACGCCGCGTCACGCAAGTACGGCGTCAGCGCCCGGCTCCTCTCCGCAGTGGCCCACCAGGAGTCCAACTACTCCCCGACAGCGGTCAGCGGCGCCGGTGCCCGCGGTCTGATGCAGCTCATGCCGGCCACGGCCAAGGGGCTCGGGGTGACGAACCCGATGGACCCGGCCCAGTCGATCGACGGCGCCGCCCGGATGCTGCACGGCCTGATCAGCACCTTCGGACGCACGGACCTCGCGCTCGCTGCCTACAACGCGGGCCCGGGGGCTGTGCGCAAGTACGACGGGATCCCTCCCTACCGGGAGACGCAGGACTACGTGCGCAACGTGATGACCATGGCAGGAGCCGCCTGATGCCCGCCTTCACCACTCCCTCGACGGTCGCCTCGGCCACGTCGGCGCTCACCGAGGTCGCTCGGCCGTCCGGCCCCCGTGCCGGGGCGCGTGCCGGAGCCCAGGACAACCGGTTCGCGGACCTCGTGGCGCAAGAGCTGCACGAGAGCGGGAGCGTCGCTGTCGACCCTGCCCGACCGCAGCAGCCGGCGGAGGCGACGCCGGCGCCCGCCGACATCCGCCCCAGCGCAGCTGGGGTGGCTCACGCATCGCGCCGCCACGCGGCGCGGAGCGCGAGTGGTCCGGCCCACCCCGGCAACGCCGACGTCACCGAGTCGGGTGCCGTCACGTCCATGGTCACCGGTGGCCCAGCCGGCCCCCCCTGGACGCAGGTCGCGCTCGGGACGGGCGGTGGTCCCTCGGCCGACTCCAGCACCACGGGAGCACCGGTCGACAGTGCGGCGACCGCTGTGGCGGCCAGCCCGCTCACCGCGACGGCGTCCTCCGCACCGGTCCCGGTGGTGACTGCCACCGCCGGAGTCATCCCGCCCACCCCGGGCACCCCCGTGGGCGCAGCCGGCCCCGGAGGGATCGCCCGCACACCGGTGGGCGCCGTCACCACGCTGCGCCGACCCTCACCGTCGTACGGCACCGCCACCGCCGCGCCCACTGGCGCCCAGCAGCTCCCGGCCACCGGTCGGACCGCGTCGCCGAGCGTTGACGCCGCTGGGGTGGGAGCCGGGAGCGGCACCCTCCAGGTCGTCCAGCCCATCGTCACCGCAGCGACCCTCCCCACCTCGTTGGGCGTCCCCACGACCACCACCGCCACCACCGCCACCACCGAGAGCCAGATCGGGTTGGGCCTCAACGGTTCTCGCGGGATCCGCCCTCCCACCGGCGCCGCAGGCACCTCCGCCCCCACGCCCGGCGTCCCCGCGGGCGTCGGTATCCCCGGCACGACTGCCAAGATCCCCCCTACCGCTGCCGGGATCTCCGCCACCCCGGGCGTCCCCGCCACCCCCGGCGTCCCCGTCACTGCGTCCAACGCACCCACCGCGCCCTCGACCAGCTCGGCTGTCCCCGCACCCGGAGACGTCGCCGGGAGCACCACCGGGACGCCCGGCCCCACCGGGACAGCCTTCATCCGGGTCGCTGGTGCGCAGGGTGCGGCCCTCCCCGCAGGCTCCCCGGCCGCCACCACACCGGGGGTGGTCGCCGCCGGAACGACCCCGGGGACCACCACGACGGGCACCGCCGACCGCGAGGTCACCACCTCTCGCGTGGGTGCGGCCGGCCTGGCCGGCCCGCACGTCACCTCGCCCCAGCCGGTGGGCTCCGCCCCACCCGCCCACGTCCTGCCCGGCGCGCGCCCGACTCGGCCCGGGAGCAGCGAGCCCGTCGAGGACGCGCCACTCCCCGCCATCCCGACTGCGACTGCGACCGCGACCAACCCCGCCACCGTCGCGACCGCGCCTCTCACCACGACCCCGACCGGCGGGACGCCGGCGACCGTGGCACTCGCCGGCCCCGTGGCGGCGAGCGCCACCCCGGCTGCCCAGGCGATCGTTGCCCAGGTCTTCCCCGAGACGGTGCGCCTGGTGGGCACCGGTGACGGTGTCCACCGCATCGTCCTGCAGCTCAACCCCAAGGCCCTCGGTGAGGTGCGCGTCGTGCTGACCGTCCGCGCCGGCGACGTGAAGGTGCGCTTCGCCGCCGGGGAAGAGGCGCGGGTGGCCCTCCTGGCCACGTCCGCCGACCTGCACCGGCTGCTCGAGCAGGCCGGCGCCCAGACCGCCCACGTCGAGGTGCGTGACCCGTCGGGGTCGGCGAGCGGCTCCACGACCGGCTCATGGGCCACCCCCCAGAGCGCCTCCGACTCGGCCAGCGGCTTCGCCCAGGGCCAGGCGCGCACCCAGGACCACCATCACCCAGGGACGGGTGGTGGGCACATCGCCACGGACGGCGTCAACCCGACCTTGCGACGGGCCGACCGGCCCGCAGCCGGTCACCCGTTCGACCGCGCCCTCAGCACGGGCGTGGACCTGACGATGTAGAGAAGGACGCAGATGACCGTCAACGCCGTGACCGCCACACCCACAGGGATCTTCGGTGATCCGGTCGGTGGCACCACGACCACCGCCGCCCCGACCAAGCCGAGCGACAAGGACACGTTCATGCAGCTGCTGGTCGCCCAGCTGAAGTACCAGAACCCCAGCAACCCGACCGACCCCAGCGCGTTCCTCTCGCAGTCGGCGCAGTTCAGCTCGCTGGAGAAGATGCAGACGCTGGCGGACTCGACCAAGCAGATGCTCACGGCCTCGATGGCCTTCGGCGCCAGCAGCCTCGTGGGGCGAACGGTGAGCTGGACCAACGCGGCCGGGGTCACCTCGTCCGGCACGGTCGACGGCGTCACCTTCGGCAGCCAGGGACCGGTGCTCACCGTGGGCTCGGGCAGCGTGCCGATGACCGAGGTCACCTCCGTCAAGGCCACCCCGACCGCCCCGACAACCCCGACAACCCCGACCGCCCCGCCGACCAGCCCCACGGGTGCCTGACCCACCGGCACCCGGCCCTGCTGCACCCGGCCCTGCTGCACCAGACCCCTGCTGCACCAGACCCCTGCTGCACCTGCCCCTCCTGCGCCTGACCATCGGCCTCACCTGGGCCTGACCACCTGCCTCACCGGCGCCTGACCACTGGCGCCCGACACCTGGTCGGTCCAGCCCACTCGCCTCACCCCCGTCGTCCCCACGGCAGCCCACCATCGCGGCTGCCGACACCGAGAGGAATTTCCCCATGCTCCGTTCGCTCTTCGCCGGCATCAGCGGCCTCCGCGCCAACCAGACCATGCTCGACGTCACCGGCAACAACATCGCCAACGCCAACACGCTCGGCTTCAAGTCCAGCAGCACCGTCTTCCAGGACACCCTGAGCCAGATGCTCACCGCATCGACCGCCGCCAACGCCAACCGGGGTGGCACCAACGCGATCCAGATCGGGCTCGGCGTGCAGGTGGGTGCCACTGCCACCAACTTCAACCAGGGCTCGACCCAGGCGACCGGCCGCACCACCGACCTGATGATCTCGGGCGACGGCATGTTCATCGTCAACAAGGGCGCCGAGACCCAGTACACGCGGGCCGGTTCCTTCCACTTCGACGACACCGGCACCCTCGTCACCCCCACGGGCTCACGGGTGCAGGGCTACGCCCTCGACGCCACCGGTGTCGCCACAGGTGGACTGATCGACGTGACGCTCGACACGACCAACGCCCAGCCGGCCGTCCCGGCCGGCGTCAACCTGACCACGTACGGGATCGGGGCCGACGGCAAGATCACCGGACAGTTCTCGGACGGTGT
>JBBRNQ010000004.1:0-94072 GCA_038230235.1 Actinomycetales bacterium | reverse complement strand
GGCTCACAGACGCTCGAACCCCCTGACCCGCTCCCAGTCGGTGACCGCCGCGGAGAAGGCGGCGAGCTCGACGTCGGCGGCGTTGACGTAGTGGTCGACGACGTCGTCGCCGAAGGCGTCGCGGGCGATGGCCGAGCCGGCAAACCGGTCGCGGGCGGCGGCCAGGCCGGCCGGTACGTGCGGCTTGTCGCTGGTGTAGGCGTTGCCGACGAGCTCGGGCTCGAGGGTCAGCTCCTCAAGGATGCCGTGCAACCCGCCCGCGAGCATGCCGGCGACGGCCAGGTAGGGGTTGACGTCACCGCCGGGCAGGCGGTTCTCCACCCGCAGCCCAGCCCCGTGACCGACGACCCGCAGGGAGCAGGTGCGGTTGTCGGACCCCCACGCCACGGCGGTCGGGGCAAAGGAGCCAGCCTGAAAACGCTTGTAGGAGTTGACGTTCGGAGCGTAGAGGAGGGTGAAGTCCTCCATCGTGGCCTGCACCCCCGCGATGAACTGCTCGAACAGCACGCTGCGACCACCGTCCCGGTCCTCGTCGGCAAAGACCATCGAGCCGTCCTGACCGCGCAGGGACAGGTGGATGTGACACGAGTTGCCTTCGCGCTGGTCGTACTTCGCCATGAAGGTGAGCGACTGGCCGTGTCTGGCCGCCAGCTCCTTCGCCGCGGTCTTGTAGACGACGTGGTTGTCGCAGGTGCGCACCACCTCGTCGAACTTGAAGGCGATCTCGTGCTGGCCGAGGTTGCACTCACCCTTTGCGCTCTCGACGGTGACGCCGGCGGCGTACATCTCGTTGCGGATCTCGCGCAGCAGGGGCTCGACCTTGCTGCCTCCCATGATCGAGTAGTCGACGTTGTAGCGGTTGGCACCGGTCAACCCGTGGTAGCGGCGGTCCCAGGCCTGCTCGTAGGTGTCGTCGAACAGGATGAACTCGAGCTCGGTGCCGGCGAACGCGACGGTGCCCAGTGCGGCGGCCGCCTCGACCTGGGCCTGGAGCACCGAGCGGGGCGAAGGGCGGACCGGCCCGCTGCCGTCGAGCCAGGAGAGGTCGCACTGCACCGTGGCGGAGTACGACTGACCGGGGGTGCGGCGCAGGGTCGTGAGGTCGAGGTCGAACATCATGTCGCCGTAACCCTTCTCCCACGACGAGATCGCGTAGCCGTCGACGGTGTTCATGTCGACGTCGACCGCGAGGAGGTAGTTGCAGCCCTCGGTGCCGTGGGCCAGGACGCTGTCGAGGAAGAAGGCACCGTGGATCCGCTTGCCCTGCAGGCGCCCCTGGATGTCGGTGAAGGCGACCACGACCGTGTCGACCGCCCCCGACTCGATGTCGGTGCGCAGCTGACCCAGCGTGAGGGCGGGTGGTGTCATGGGGTCGCTCCTGGGTTCGTAGGGGGCAGAACAGGCTATCCGAGCAACCCACGCAGGAGGGCTGAGGTAGCGTCGCAGTGGTCCTCCATCGCGACCCGTGCTGCCTCGGGGTCTCCCCCGAGGATCGCGGCGACGACGTGGTGGTGCTGGGTGTCGGAGTGGGCGATGTTGCGCGGCAGGACGGGGATGGCCGTCAGCAGCTCGTGCAGGGCCGCCTGGGCCCGGGTCACCGCCTCGATGAGCATGGGCGATCCCGACAGGGTGGCGACGGCCAGGTGCAACCGCGAGTCGGCGAGCCGGTGCGCCGTCGGCTCGCTCGCCTGCGTGGTCTCCTGCAGGGCCGCCGACAGCCACGCCCTCTGGTCGGCCGCAAGGGGGTGCCGGGCGGCCAGCGCGGCCGCCCCCGGCTCCACGACGCGACGGAACTCCAGGGCGTCGGCCAGGGCGGCTCCACGGCGGCCGACGATGCCGCCCTCAGGCCGTCGCAACGCGATCTGGGGGCCGTCGTAGACCACCACCGTCCCCCCGCCCCGTCCGGCTCTGGTGGTGACCAGACCCGAGTCGCGCAGGGCGGCGATCGCCTCCCGCAACGTCACCCGGCTCACCCCGAGCCGTTCGGCGAGCTCGCGCTCGGGCGGCAGCTGGTCACCCCGGGCGAAGACCCCCAGCCGCACGGCGGTGGCCAGCTGCTCGACCGTGGACTCGAAGGTGTTGGTGGTGACCGGTCGGAGGACGGCGTCCGAGAGCCGGTGGGCCGGCACCGGGTCGACGACCGCCTTGAGTCCGGTCATCCAAGCAGCTCCTCCGCTGGCACGGTGTCGTGGCCCGCCGGCACCTCTCGCATGAAGTGCCTGCGCCCCACGGCAATCCACATGGCGGCCGCGAAGGCCACCACGACGACCACGGTGATCGGTGCGTAGTTGAACGTGTCGTCACCGAAGGTGCCGGGGGCGTAGGCCGGGAGCATGAAGAGGATGACGATGAAGACGACCCACACGATCGAGATCCACCCGATGAGCGGGCTCCACCGGCCGAGGGTCCACGGCCCGTCGTTGAACTGAGGGTTCAGCCGGCGCAGGAGGATCGGCGCTGCATACGCGATGTAGAGGCCGATGACGGCGATCGAGGTGACCGCGAAGAAGGCGATCGTCGTCTTCAGCGCGGGTAGCGTCAGCACGATCGAGCAGCCGACGCACAGCCAGATGGAGTTGGTGGGCGTGCCCGAGCGGGGGTTGACCTTGGCCCACAGCCGCGACCCCGGAAGAGCTCCGTCCCGCGAGAAGGCATACGACATGCGGGAGTTCGCGGTGACCGACGCCATGCCGCAGAAGAACTGGGCGACGGCGCAGATCAGCAGCAGCAGCTTGCCCAGGGTGTTGCCCGCTGCGTCGATGAAGATCTGTGCGGGCGGCAGACCCGTGTCCGAGCCCCGCTCGGCGGCGTAGTCCTGGATCGCTGCGGTGACAGCGACGAGCAGCAGCCACCCGGCGATGATCGAGACCCACACCGAGCGCACGATCCCCTTGGGGGCCTCGATGGCGGCACCCTTGGTCTCCTCGGCGATGTGCGCGGAGGCGTCGTAGCCGGTGAAGGTGTACTGCGCGAGCAGGAGACCGATGAGGAAGGCGTAGAGCGGGTTGGCGAAGCCGGTCTCGTTGGCGGTCGACGTGAAGGTCCAGCTGAGCGACTGGTGCTTGTCGGGCACGAAGGCCAGGACGAGCACGATGATGGCGACGCCGCCCAGGTGCCACCAGGCGCTGATGTTGGACAGCACCCGCACGAGGTTGACGCCGAACGTGTTGAGCAGTCCGTGCAGGCCGATGATGATGACGAAGGCCACGAAGGTGCTCACCAAGGAGACCTCGACTCCGAACACGAGGTTGAGCAGGGCCATCCACGTGATGGCGGCGCCGTAGTCGATCGCGGCCGTGACGGCGACCTCGCCCAGGAAGTTGAACCACCCGACGTACCAGGCCCACTGGCGCTTGCCGCTGACAGCCAGGCGACCGGCCCAGTAGTACAGGCCCCCGGCCGTGGGGTAGGAGGAGCAGATCTCGGCCATCGCGAGGGAGACGCAGAGCACGAAGACGCCCACGAGGGGCCAGCCGAGCGTGATGGCGACCGGGCCGCCGGCGTCCATCCCGAGGTAATAGGTGGTGATGCAGCCGGACAGGACGGAGATGATGGAGAACGAGACGGCGAAGTTGGAGAAGCCGCTCATCCCCCGATGCAGCTCCTGCTTGTAGCCGAGGGCGGCCAGGACGGCCTCGTCGTCCTGCGAGGGGGCGGTTTTGGGGGTAGCGCTCACGACTGGGCACCTCGAGACGTCTGGGAGCGGACCAAGGCCGCCCTCCCGGATGGAGTGGGTCACAGCGAACACCCTCGGGCGCCTCCACGTCAATGGTCCGAAGCCAGACCTTAAGCGGAGGGGTTCAGGTGGCGGACAGGAGGTGCTCGACCACCCTCGCCACACCGTCGTCGTCGTTGCCTGCCGTGACGAGGTCGGCAGCCTCGACGACGTCGGTGTGGCCGTTGCCGACGGCGACGCCAGTGCCGGCCCAGGCCAGCATCGGCAGGTCGTTGGGCATGTCGCCGAAGGCCCACACCCTCGACGCTGGGACCCCGAGGTCGGCGCACCACCGCGCCAGCGCTGCCGCCTTGGTCACGCCCGGCGCGGAGATCTCGGCCAGGCCCCCGGCCCCGGAGTAGGCCACGATCCCCCGCTCCCCTACCACCTGCGCCACCAGGTGACGAAAGGCCTCGTCGCCCAGGTGGGGGTGGCGGGCGAGCAGCTTGCCCACCGGGTCGCCGGTGAGCGCCTCAACCGGCCCGCGGACGGCGTCGGCCGGCACCGGGTAGTCGGAGTGGTAGCCGTCGTCGAGGCTGAGGCCCGTGCGTCTTTCGGCACCGAAGACGATGCCGGGCAGCTCGCGACGCAGGTCGCCGACGATCAGCGCGACGGCGGACAGGTCGAAGCCGTGCTGCGCCACGACGGTTCGGCTCGGCACGTCGTACACGAACGCGCCGTTGCCGCACAACGCGACACCGTGCGCCCCGACGATCGACTCGAGGTCGTCGAGCCACCGCGGCGGGCGGGCGGTGACGAGCACCGTTGAGATCCCTGCCTGCTCGGCTGCCGCCCACGCTGCACGGGTGCGGTCGGAGACCGTCCCGTCGGTGCGCAGCAGGGTGCCGTCGAGGTCGCTGGCGACGACCTGCGCCCGCCCCAGCCGCAGCACGCGGTCGCGCACGACGTCGACCACGTCGGCGCCGTCAGGGGTGGGCCGGTCGACCACGCTCACACGAGGCGGGTGAGCCAGCCGCGAGGGTCCTCCGCGCGGCCGTACTGGATGTCCAGCAGGGTGCTGCGGATCTTCAGGGCGGTCTCGTCGACGTGCCCGGGACCGCGGTGGTCGACGCTGCCGCCCTCCCACTTCAGCTCGCCCACCGGGGTGACGACGGCCGCCGTACCGCAGGCGAAGACCTCGGCGAGCTCACCGGACGCCGCAGCGTCCTTCCACTCCTGGATGGGGATGCGTCGCTCCTCGGGCTTCAGGCCGAGCTCGCCGGCCAGCTCGAGGATCGACGAGCGGGTGACGCCCTTGAGGATCGACTCGGTGAGGGCCGGCGTGGCGATACGACCGTCCTTGAAGACGAGGAAGAGGTTCATCCCGCCGAGCTCGTCGATGAAGGTCTGGGTCTCGGAGTCGAGGAAGACGGCCTGGTCGCAGCCGTGCTCGGCGCCCTCGAGCTGGCCGGCGAGGCTGGAGGCGTAGTTGCCACCGCACTTGGCGGCTCCGGTGCCGCCGACCCCCGCGCGGGCGTAGTCCGTGGAGACCCACAGCGAGATGGGCTGGACCCCACCCGCGAAGTAGGCGCCCGCCGGCGACGCGATGACGCAGTAGGTGACCTCGAGCGACGGGCGCACCCCGAGGAAGCTCTCGGAGGCGAACATGAACGGACGCAGGTAGAGGCTCTTCTCGCCGGTCTCGCCGGGCTCCGGCACCCACGCCTGGTCGACGCCGACGAGGGCCCGCAGCGACTCGATGAAGTCGGGGGTCGGCAGCTCGGGCAGGGTGAGGCGGCGCGCGCTGCGCTGGAAGCGCTCGGCGTTGGCCTCGGGTCGGAAGGTCCAGACGGTGCCGTCGGCGTGTCGGTAGGCCTTCAGTCCCTCGAAGATCTCCTGCGCGTAGTGCAGGACCGCGCAGGCAGGGTCGAGGCTGAGGGGCCCGTAGGCCGTGACGGCCGGGCTGTGCCAGCCCTCACCGTGACGCCAGGTGGCGGTGACCATGTGGTCGGTGAAGGTCTTGCCGAAGCCGGGATCGGCCAGGACGGCCTCACGGTCGGTCTCGGGCAGGGGGTGGGAGCTGGGGGTCACCTCGAAGGTGAGGGACGCCGTGGGAGAGAGAGTGCTCGTCATCGAAGGGCCTTCCGGGGAGTCGTCCGATCGGGGTCGGGTCGGACCCGACGGCCGGGACGGGTGGTGCGGCTGCCGGTCTCGCGAGCGTACCCGTCGGACGTTGCGTCAGGGCAAGCAGCCGGTGCAGGGAGCGTGCTGGTCAGGCGAGCCGTGACGCGATGGCGTCACCGACGGCCTGCGTGGAGCGCGGGGTCGTGCCCCGGGAGGCGAGGTCGGCCTCGACAGCGGCCTCGACGCGACGGGCGTCGTCGACCCGGCCGAGGTGGTCGAGCAGCAGGGCGACCGACAGGATCGTCGCCGTCGGGTCGGCCTTGTGCTGCCCGGCGATGTCGGGCGCCGACCCGTGCACCGGCTCGAACATGCTCGGGGCGGTGCGGTCGGGGTTGATGTTGCCGCTGGCCGCGAGGCCGATGCCTCCGACGATGGCCCCCGCGATGTCGGTGATGATGTCACCGAAGAGGTTGTCGGTGACGATCACGTCGAAGCGACCCGGGTCGGTTGCGAGGAAGATGGTGGCCGCGTCGACGTGCAGGTAGGCCGTCTCGACCTGGGGGAACAGGGCCGCGACCTCGTCGACGGTGCGTCGCCAGAGGTGGCCGGCGTTGACCAGGACGTTGTGCTTGTGCACGAGGGTGAGGTGCTTGCGGGGGCGGGCTGCCGCACGGGCGAAGGCGTCGCGCACGACGCGCTCGACGCCGAACCGGGTGTTGATGCTCACCTCGGTGGCGATCTCGTGGGGCGTCCCGGTGCGCACCGAGCCGCCGTTGCCGACGTAGGGACCCTCCGTACCCTCCCGCACCACGACGAAGTCGATGCCGTGCGGGGCGACGCGCTCGACCGCGAGCGGGCTCTCGACCCCGGGGTAGAGGCGGGCCGGGCGCAGGTTGACGTAGTGCTCGAGGGCGAACCGGATCGGCAGCAGGACCCCGCGCTCGAGGACACCGCTCGGCACGCTCGGGTCGCCGATGGCGCCGAGCAGGATGGCGTCCTGACCCCGCAGCTCCTGCAGGACGCTGTCGGGCAGCGTCTCGCCCGTGGCGTGCCAGCGACGGGCACCGAGGTCGTCGTCGGTGGTGGACACGTCGAGCCCGCTGCCGGTGACCGCCCGGAGCACCTTGAGGCCCTCGGCGACCACCTCAGGTCCGATGCCGTCGCCACCGATGACCGCCAGGTCGAGGTGCCCCGGGGTCGAGGCGGAGGAAACGGCGGACGCGTCGGTCACGGGCTGGGCGATCATGGGTGCGAGCCTAGTTCGTCGTCTTGAGGAATGGGACGGCCGTCTCGTATGACGAACCGTGCTCCGCGACCGCACCCTCCTTGGGTAGTCGAAGAATCACCCCTCCGACCCCCGTTTGCGGTGATTCTTTGGCTACCCAACGCGTCGGGGGAGAGGTCGGACTATCTGACACTCGAGTCCTGCGATCCAGACGCCACCGGGTGACGCACGGGCGGCCCCGGAGTGAACCGCGCGTACTCGCGGGTGACCTGCTTCTGGGTGCGGACCAGGGTCAGGAGCCGGTAGAGCGCGCGTGAGGACCGCCGGGGGTGCACCAGGGCGAAGCGGTGCGTCAGCAGCAGCTGGGTCGACCATCGCAGCTTGGCAGTGTCGACGCCCGTGGAGAAGACCACGCGACGACGTCCGTGGGCGAAGGCCAGCTCGACCGCCTGCTGCTGCAGACCGGTGACGGCGCTGAGCTCCCAGGCCCACGCCGCCACGCCCGAGACGCTCACCCAGAGGGTCCCGGCCCCCTCGAAGGTCAGCAACGCAGCCACGGTCACGTCGTCCTGACGCAACCGGTGCACCGTCGGCGAGGTCGTGGGCGCCAGGCGGCCGACCGACCGCAGCAGCGCCTCCTGCCTCGTGCCGGCGAAGACGTCGAGGTGGGCCTGGTGGCCGTCGATGCGGGCGCGGTCGCCGTGCAGGCGCACCAGGTCGTCCACCGCCTCCGCCCAGTCGCCGTGCGCGGGGGTGACGGCGTCGGCCTTCCAGATGCCGCCGACCCGAGCCGTGCGGTTGCGGTGCCGGCGCAGGCTCTCGCGCAGGTTGCGACTGACCGGCCGGGGTGCCGTCACCCCATCCGGCGGCAGGGTCAGGCACACCGACGCGATGTTGCCGTGCTGGACGATGACGGGCTGGAACCCCGCGTCGGAGACCCACCGCGGCTCGGGCCACGGTTGGTCGTCGCGCACGTCGAGGTCGACCCAGTCCCACCGTTCGTGCTCGTAGAGCCAGGCGAGCGCTGCGGCCAGCGCGGCACGGGCGTGGTCGGGGTGCAGCACGATCTCCGGCAGCTCGTGCACGAGCGGCTCGTGCACCGCGCCGAGCACGTGCACGGACCGCCCCCAGGGGAGCCCGGCCAGCAGGTGGTGGACGAAGAGCGGCAGCACGCCCACGAGGACCCCCGTCGACACCTGCCGGACGGCGAGGATCCGCTCACGCCCGAGGGGCAGGAACGTGCGACACCACACCAGCTGGCTCTCGGGCGCACACAGCGGGTTGCGCACGGGTGCGAGGTCGAGCAGGGCCTTCCACTCGGGCAGCAGCAGCCCCACCGAGGTCCGGTCGTGGCACGACACCTCGAACGCGCGCCCTCCCCGCGTCATCGGCTCCCCGCCACTCGTCTCATCGCGCCCCACGACCATTCGTCCCCATTGTCAGAGGCTAGGCCACACAGGTGGTGCCGGACATGCAGGCGCCAGCCGTGAGACGTCCGTGAGTACCCTGGGCGCTCTCGGTGCCGGGCGGCAGACGACCCCGGCCGGCCACCGAGGGTGACCGACCGGGTCGTCGTACGACGTGCTGCGTGCTCGCCTCAGCGGGCGGCGGAGCCCTCGACGTAGTCGCTGTCGGAGTCCTTGATCCAGCTCATCAGCCCACGAAGCTTCTTGCCGGTGGCCTCGATGGGGTGCTCGGCGCCCTGCTTGCGCAGCGCGGTGAACTCCGGCGCGCCGGCGTCCTGGTCCTCGATGAAGTGCCGCGCGAAGGTGCCGTCCTTGATCTCCGCGAGGATCGTCCTCATGTTGTCCTTGACGTGGGCGTCGATGACCCGGGGGCCCGAGACGTAGTCGCCGAACTCGGCGGTGTCGGAGATCGACCAGCGCTGCTTGGCGATGCCGCCCTCGACCATGAGGTCGACGATGAGCTTGAGCTCGTGCAGGCACTCGAAGTAGGCGACCTCGGGCTGGTAACCGGCTTCGGTGAGGGTCTCGAAGCCGTACTGGATCAGCTGCGAGGCCCCGCCGCACAGGACGGCCTGCTCGCCGAAGAGGTCGGTCTCGGTCTCCTCGGTGAAGGTCGTCTTGATGCCGCCGGCCCGCAGGCCGCCGATGGCCCGGGCGTAGGACCTGGCGAGGTCCCACGCGGTGCCCGACGGGTCCTGCTCGACCGCGAGCAGCACCGGCACGCCGCGGCCGTCGGCGTACTCACGGCGGACGAGGTGCCCGGGGCCCTTGGGGGCGACCATGAGCACGTCGGAGGTGGCCTCCGGGGTGATGTAGCCGAAGCGGATGTTGAACCCGTGGCCGAAGAGCAGGGCCGCACCCTCCTTGAGGTTCGGCTTGATGTGCTCGGCGTAGACGGTGCGCTGCACCTGGTCGGGGGTGAGGATGACGACGAGGTCGGCCTCGGCAGTTGCCGCGGCGACGTCCAGGACCTTCAGTCCCTCGGCCTGTGCCTTGGCCCGGCTGTGGCTGCCCGCGGCGAGGCCGACGCGCACGTCGACACCGGAGTCGCGCAGGTTGAGCGCGTGGGCGTGGCCCTGGCTGCCGTAGCCGATGACGGCGACCTTCTTGCCCTGGATGATGCTGAGGTCCGCGTCGTCGTCGTAGAACATCTCGGCCATGAGGCCAGTCTCCTGCGGTTGTCTGCGGTTCGGGGTTCGGGGTTCGGGGTTCGGGGTTCGGGGTTGCGGTGGTTCCGGGTCCGGCGGTGCCGGGGACGCGCTACGCGGTGCGCAGCGACCGGTCGGTGATCGAGCGGGGGCCACGGCCGACGCCGACGACGCCCGACTGCACGAGCTCGCGGACCCCGAAGGGCTCGAGCAGCGCCAGGAGCGCCGCCACCTTGTCGGCCTTGCCGGTGCACTCGATGGTGAGGGAGTCGTGGGCGACGTCGACGACGCGGGCACGGAAGAGCTCGGCCGTCTCGAGGATGTGGCTGCGCGTGGTCACGTCGGCCCTCACCTTGACCAGGACGACCTGGCTCTGCACGGCCTGCACCGGGTCGAGCTCGACGACCTTGAGCACCTCGACGAGCTTGTTCAGCTGCTTGGTGACCTGCTCGAGCGGCAGGGCGTCGACGTCGACGACGACCGTCATCCGCGAGATGTCGGAGTGCTCGGTCGGCCCGACCGCCAGGGAGTCGATGTTGAAGCCGCGACGCGAGAAGAGGCCGGCGATGCGGGCCAGGACGCCGGGCTTGTTCTCGACCAGGACCGACAGGGTGTGCTTGCTCATCTGGGCCTCTCAGTCCTCTCGGTCCCACACCGGGGCGGCGCCCCGGGCGTTGAGGATCTTGTCGTTGCTCACGCCGGAGGGCACCATCGGCCACACCATGGCGTCACGATGCACGACGAAGTCGATCACCACGGGCCGGTCGTTGGTCTCGAGCGCGAGGCGGATGGCCGCGTCGACGTCCTCCTCCCGCTCGACCCGGATCCCGAGGCACCCGTAGGCGTCGGCGAGCTTGAGGAAGTCGGGGATGCGCACCTGGTCGGCGCTGGTGTGCAGGTCGGTGTTGCTGTAGCGCTGGTTGTAGAACAGCGTCTGCCACTGCCGCACCATGCCGAGGCTGCTGTTGTTGATGATCGCGACCTTGATCGGGATCTCGTTGATGACGCAGGTGGCGAGCTCCTGGTTGGTCATCTGGAAGCACCCGTCGCCGTCGATGGCCCAGACGACCCGGTCGGGCTCGCCCACCTTGGCCCCCATGGCGGCCGGGACGGCGTAGCCCATCGTGCCCGCGCCCCCGGAGTTCAGCCAGGCGTTGGGCCGCTCGTACTTGACGAACTGCGCCGCCCACATCTGGTGCTGCCCGACCCCCGAGGCGTAGATGGCCTCGGGACCGGAGATCTCGCCGATGCGCTCGATGACGAACTGCGGCGAGAGACCCTCCTCGTCCTTGGTGTAGCCGAGCGGGTAGGTCTCCTGCCACTCCCGGGTCGTGGCCCGCCACTGCTCGTAGTCGGCCGCCGGGGTGGCCTCGTCCTGCTGCTCGGCGCGGATCGACGCGATGAGGTCGCCGATGACCTCCTTGGCGTCCCCGACGATCGGCACGTCGGCCACCCGGTTCTTGGAGATCTCGGCCGGGTCGATGTCGGCGTGGATGATCTTGGCCTCGGGGGCGAAGGTCGACAGCTGCCCCGTCACGCGGTCGTCGAAGCGGGCACCGATGGTGATGAGCAGGTCCGACTTCTGCAGGGCCGTCACCGCCGCGACGGTGCCGTGCATGCCGGGCATCCCGAGGTTGAGCGGGTGGGTGTCGGGCACGACACCTCGGGCCATGAGGGTGGTCACGACCGGGATCTGGGTCAGGTCGACGAGCTCGCGCAGGAGCGCACTCGCCTCGGCCCGCACGATGCCCCCTCCGGCGTAGATCACCGGGCGGTGGGCTGCGGTGATCAGGCGGGTGGCCTCGCGGATCTGCTTGCTGTGCGGGCGGGTCACCGGGCGGTAGCCGGGCAGGTCGGTCGTGGGCGGCCAGGAGAAGGTCGTGACCTTCTGGAGGGCGTCCTTGCTGATGTCGACGAGCACCGGACCCGGGCGACCGGTACGGGCGACGTGGAAGGCCTCGGCGAGCGCCCGCGGGATGTCGTCGGGGTTGGTGATGAGGTAGTTGTGCTTGGTGATCGGCATCGTGATGCCGCGGATGTCGGCTTCCTGGAAGGCGTCGGTGCCGATCGAGGCCGAGGACACCTGCCCCGTGATCGCGACGATCGGCACGGAGTCCATGTAGGCGTCGGCCAGCGGGGTGACCAGGTTGGTGGCCCCCGGTCCGGAGGTGGCCATGCACACGCCCACGCGACCCGTGGCGGCGGCATACCCCTCGGCGGCGTGGCCAGCGCCCTGCTCGTGGCGCACGAGGATGTGACGCACCGTCTTGCTGTCCATGAGCGGGTCGTAGGCCGGCAGGATCGCCCCGCCCGGGATGCCGAAGACGGTGTCGACGCCGAGCGCCTCGAGCGACATGACCAGCGACTGCGCGCCGGTGACCTGCTCCGGTGCGGGGGTCGGACCGGGCACGGCCGGGCGGGGCCTGCCCTGCGGGGCGATGTCGGCGGGGGATGGCCTGACCGGTGTGGCGCTGTCGCTCACGGTTGTCACCTTCGTGTCGTGCTGTCGTCTCTGACGGCGGGTCTGGCGGGTTGGGCGGGTCTGGCGGGTTGGGCTGGTCCGGCAGGTTCTGCGGCTCTGCTCGCGGCCACAAAAAAACCCCTCGGTCCAGTGGCGGACGGAAGGGGAGCGCGTCGGGCTCGGGTCGGTTGGACCGTCGTCAGACGCGCTGGAGAACTACGAGAAGTCGTGCCACGAGGCAACGGTGCTCCCGCAGCATGGTCGATGTCAATCCGGCCCTTCGCGCGTCTCATCATCCGGTACCCGCGTGTCAGGGGTCGGAACGTTCGGGCCTCCCGTCAGTGCCGTGCGCTCGCCGTAAACGAGGAGCGCTCACCACCCCCGCCGAACCGTCCGGGCGCTGATAGCGTCCGAACCGAACCACCACCTGCTCGGGGCCGATCCGTGGAAAGCAAGGTCGTACGCAATGACGCGTCAGGTCCTCCCCCACCCCTTCCGCGTGGGCCTGGTGGCCCTCCTCGCGGTCGCCACCCTCGTCGGCGGGCCGGCCTTCGGCGGCCTGGCCGTGGCCGGCGCCGCCAGCTCGGGAGCCCCCGCCGGCTCGGGAGCCGCCAGAACGGCCACCGCGCGGCCAGCCATCCCCCCGGCCCCACCGCGCGCCGTCGGCCAGCCCGACCTCGGACCCAACGTGCGGGTCTTCGACCCCAGCATGCCGACGGCGACGATCCAGGCGACCGTCGACGCCATCGCCGCGGCACAGGTCGACAACGAGATGGGGACGGCGCGCTACGCGCTGCTCTTCATGCCGGGCACCTACGGCACCCCCGCGGCTCCCCTGAAGTTCCAGGTCGGCTACTACACGGAGGTGGCCGGGCTCGGCCAGAGCCCCGGTGACGTCGTCATCAACGGCAGCGTCGACGTCTACAACCGGTGCCTGACGCCTGACAACTGCCTGGCCCTCGACACCTTCTGGCGCTCGATCTCCAACCTCACCGTCAACTTCGTGGCCGGCAACGTCAGTGCCTGCCGCCAGACGGCGATGTTCTGGGCGGCGTCGCAGGCCTCCCCGATGCGCCGGGTCGCCATCAACGGCGGCCTCCTGTCGCTCATGGACTACTGCACCGCCGGTCCGCAGTTCGCCAGCGGCGGCTTCGTCGCCGACTCGCGCACGGGCGCGGTCACCAACGGGTCCCAGCAGCAGTACCTCGTCCGCGACAGCGCGATCGGCCCCTGGTCGAACGGCGTGTGGAACCAGGTGTTCTCCGGGGTGGAGGGCGCGCCCGCCCAGTCCTTCCCCAACCCGCCGTACACCACGCTCGTCGCCACCCCGGCCAGCCGCGAGAAGCCCTACCTGTACGTCGACTCGGCCGGCAGGTGGCGGGTCTTCGTACCGGCTGCGCGCACGGGCTCCTCCGGCCCCACCTGGGGCACGGCCCCGACCCCCGGCCGCTCCCTGCCCCTGTCGCAGTTCGTCATCGCCCGGCCGGGTGACCCGGTCAGGGCGATCAACAGCGGGCTCACCGCCGGCAGGCACCTGCTGCTCACCCCCGGGGTCTACGACATCGCCTCGACCATCCACGTGACCCGGGCCAACACCGTCGTGCTCGGTCTCGGCATCGCCACGCTGACCGCGGTGCGCGGCGCCGTGGTCCTCGACGTCGCGAACGTCGCCGGGGTCGACGTCGCGGGCCTGATGATCGACGCCGGCACCCAGCGCTCGCCGGTGCTCATGCAGATCGGCTCCCCGAAAGGCCCCCACACCGGCAGCGCGGGCAACCCGACCGCCCTGCAGGACGTCTTCTTCCGCGTCGGCGGGCCGCATGTCGGCAAGGCCGACCTGAGCCTGGCCGTCAACAGCAACCACGTCATCCTCGACGACATCTGGGCCTGGCGAGCCGACCACGGCAACCCCGGCGCCTTCGGCTGGGATGTCAGCCCGGGAAAGAACGGCGTCATCGTCACCGGCAACGACGTCACCGCCACCGGGCTCTTCGTCGAGCACTTCAAGCAGTACAACGTCATCTGGAAGGGTGAGCGCGGCAAGACGGTCTTCTTCCAGAACGAGCTGCCGTACGACGCCCCCAACCAGGCCGCGTGGCAGCACGACGGCCTGCTGGGCTGGGCGGGCTACAAGGTGGCCGACATGGTGCGCACCCACGAGCTGTGGGGCGGTGGCAGCTACGTCTTCACGAACGTCGACCCGACCATCCACGCCACGCAGGGGTTCGAGGTGCCCCGCAAGCCGGGCGTCGTCCTGCACGACCTGCTGACGGTCCAGCTGGGCGCGGGCACCCTCGACCACATCGTCAACGGCGTGGGCAGCCCGGTGGACTCTTCCAACACCGGGACCCCGAGCTACCTCGTCGAGTACCCCGACAGGGTGCCGCCGACGGTGGCCGTGACCGACAGCGTGGAGGGAGCGACGGCCACCGGTGACGTCACCTTCACGTTCACCTTCAGCGAGGACGTCGGCACCAGCTTCACCACCGACGACGTCACGGTCACCGGGGGCACGAAGGGCGCCTTCACGAGGGTCGACGCGACCCATGCGACCCTCGTCCTATCACCTCCCGCCAGCTCTACCGGGACGCTCTCGGTCAGCGTGGCAGCCGGCGCCTTCGCCGACACGTCGGGCAACCTCAACACCGCTGCCGCCAGCGGGTCGCAGGACTACTCGACGGTCGTCCCCCTGACCCAGATGACGCTGCCGGTGACCTTCGACTCCCCCGGCGTCGACTACGGGCTCATCGGCTTCGGCGGAGCGACGGGCACCCTGGCTCCCGACCCGACCGACGCCACCAACACGGTGGCCAAGATCGTGCGGGCGGCCGGGGCGGCGACCTTCGCCGGCACGACCGTGACGGCTGCGGCCGGTCTGGGCTTCTCCTCGCCTCTGCCCTTCACCGCCACCGCCACGACGATGTCGGTCCGCGTGTGGTCCCCCGACGCCGGCATCCCCGTCCGGCTCAAGGTGGAGGACCACGCCGACGGCACCCACTCCGTCGAGACCGAGGTGCTCACCACCGTGGCCGGCGCCTGGGAGACGCTGACGGTCGACTTCGCCCACCAGGCCACCGGGACGGCGGCGATCAACCTCGCCTTCCGCTACGACAAGGCGTCGATCTTCTTCGACTTCAACCGGCCCAGCGCCGACGCCGTGGAGAAGACGTACTACGTCGACGACATGGTGTTCGTGCCGGGCACTCCTCCCCCACCGCCGGCCGGCGTCATCACCTTCGACGAGACGCCGCCGCCCACCCTCACCGGCTTCGCCGGGGCCGAGGACTCGACCATCGCCGCCGACCCGGCCGACGCCACCAACCAGGTGGCGAAGGTCGTCAAGGGCACCGGCTCGGCCGTCTTCGCCGGCACCACCGTGTCGACGCTGCCCAACCAGGCGGTGCCCCGCCTCGCCTTCACGGCGACGTCGACCTCTGTGACGGCGCGCGTATGGTCACCGGACGCCGGCATCCCCGTCCGCCTCAAGGTGGAGGACGCGGCGGCGCCGGCCGTCTCGGTCGAGACCGAGGCGACGACGACGGTGGCAGGAGGCTGGGAGACCCTCACCTTCGACTTCGCCAAGCACGTGGTGGGCACGCCGGCGCTGGTGCTCACCTCCACCTACGACAAGGTGTCGGTCTTCTTCGACTTCGGCTCGGTCGGGAGCGGCAAGACCTACTTCCTCGACGACCTCGACCTCACCGTCGGCGGGGCGACTCCCCCACCGGCGCCTTAACCCGCCGTCGGCCGGTCCCTGAACGCGCCTCGGTGACCGGTCACGCGGGACCCGTCACCGAGGCCGTACGGCGTGGGCCGGCGTCAGGCCAGGTGTCGCGCAAGGTGACAGACGTCGTGGTCCGAGGACCGGATCGGCTGACAGGCTCGGCCCATGGCCGAACCCGACAGCCCAGTCAGCACCGCCACCGCACCGGTAGACGTCTACGAGCACGTGGCGCCGCCCGGGGACGCGCGGCGCATGCTCGTCGCCTCGACCGTGGCGCTCGTGCTCGCGCAGACGGTGGTCATCCTCCTGCACGAGACCTCGCACTCGGTGGCGGGGCTCCTGCTGGGCTTCGAGGCGACGCAGTACACCGGGGAGGTGCGCTTCAGCCCCGAGCCCACGGCCGGAGCGGCGGCGACCACCGCGTTCGCCGGGCCGGCCTTCAGCCTCGTGTCGGGGCTCGTGCTCCTCGCCCTCGTGCCGCTCCGGTGCGGTGGCTGGTGGCGGCTGGGGCTCGTCTGGGCGGCGTTCCTCAGCGTCGAGGAGGGAGTCGGCTACCTCGTCATCGCGCCCTTCGTCTCCGCGGGCGACACCGGTCAGGGGCTGCAGGCGCTGGGCGCTCCCGGGTGGGTGGCGTGGGCGATGCTCGCGCTCGGGACCGTGGCGGTGGTTCTCCTCGCCCGACGGTTCGCAAAGGTCGCGGTCGCCTGGATCCGCGACCTCTACGAGATCCGGGCCATGGTCGTGTGGAGCTGGCTCGCCGGCTCGCTGACCAGCGTCGTGCTCAGCATCGTCTACCTCGCCCTGACGGCCGGCAGCGAGGCGGCCGCGGTCGTCGCCATCGTCTTCGGGTCGGTGTCCCTGGCCATCTTCTCGCCGATGGCCATGCTGTTCTGGCAGGGCGCGCGAGCCCGACGCCCGGCCGGTGACGCGCCGACAGGCGCGGCTCCCGCGGTACCGGTGGCCGCCTGGGTGCTGCTCGTGGCCCTGGTCGCCCTCAACCTGCTGGTGCTCACCAAGGGGATCCGCCTCGGCTGATGCCAACCGCAGGGCGGCTCTTGCGAGGATGGGGCCATGACGGCCTGGGTGCTCCACGTCGATCTCGACCAGTTCCTCGCCGCGGTCGAGGTGCTGCGTCACCCCGAGCTCGCGGGGAAGCCGATCGTCGTCGGGGGGCGCGGCGACCCCGCCGAGCGGGCGGTGGTGTCGACGGCGTCGTACGAGGCTCGCGCCCACGGCGTGCGGTCGGGCATGCCCCTGCGGGTGGCCAGGCGCAAGAGCCCCGACGCCGTCTTCCTGCCGGTTGACCGGCCGGTCTACGAGGAGGTGTCGGCGCGGGTAATGGAGGCGCTGCGGGCCCAGCCCGACGCGGTGGTCGAGGTGCTGGGCTGGGACGAGGCCTTCGTCGGCATCGACGACGAGGTGGCCGGCGACCCGCTCGTCGTCGCCGAGACCATCCAGCGCTCGGTGCTCGAGGCCACCGACCTGCACTGCTCGGTCGGCATCGGCGACACCAAGGTGCGGGCCAAGATCGCCACCGACTTCGGCAAGCCCCGCGGCACCTTCGTCCTCACCCGTGACAACTGGGTGGAGGTGATGGGCGACCGTCCGACGACGGCGATCTGGGGCATCGGGCCGCGGATCGCCGCCCGGCTCGAGAAGCACGGCTACCGCACGGTGCTCGAGCTCGCGGCGGCCGACGAGACCGAGCTGGTCACGGAGTTCGGGCCGCGGATGGGCCCGCACTACCGCAACCTCGGGCGGGGCCTGTCGAGCAACGTCGTCGACGACACGCCGTGGGTGGCGCGGGCGCACGGCCGCGAGACGACGTACCAGACCGACCTCACCACGCAGGACGAGGTGACTGCCGCCGTGCACGACCTGGCCCGCCAGGTCGTCGCCGACATCACGGCCGAGGGACGGGCCTGTCAGCGGGTGGGGCTCAAGGTCCGCTACAAGCCGTTCTTCACCGTCACCCGGATGCGCAAGCTGACCGAGCCGACGTCCGACGCCGCGACCCTGGCCACCACGGCGCTCGAGCTGCTCGCCGCCCTCGGTGAGGGCGACCGCCCCATCCGTCTGCTCGGCGTGCGCGCCGAGATGGTGCCACCCGAGGGCGGGTACGACGCCCCACGCACCACCGGCCGCGGTGGGCCGGCCGCCTCCCCGCTATGACGCCCCTGTCATGACCTCGGCTGCCGTCCCCGCACGCGCTCTTCGTGCTCGTCTCAAGGCACTGCTCCGCCTCCTCTTCGGGGCACCGACGAGCCAGCACGGCCCGTGGATGCTCGCCGTCGGCCTCATCCTGCTGGTGACGGCTGCCCGCTACTGGGACAACGGCCGCCCGCTCTGGGTCCACGTCGCCGACTTCGTCGGGGTGGCCCTGTGCGTCGAGGGCGTCCGAGCCCTGCGGAACAACGGCGGCGGTGCGGCCTGAGCTCAGGCCAGGACGGCGCCCTTGCTGGCGCTGCCGACGAGCTTGCGGTACTTCGCGAGGACGCCGCGGGGGTACTTGGGCGGCGGCGGGGTGAAGCCCTCCGCCCGGGCCGCGAGCTCCTCCGCCGACACGTCGACGTCGAGCGTGCCGTGGGCGACGTCGAGGGTGATGGTGTCGCCGTCGCGCACGAACGCGATGGGGCCGCCGTCGACGGCCTCGGGAGCGACGTGGCCGACGCAGAGACCGGTGGTGCCGCCGGAGAATCGGCCGTCGGTGAGGAGGAGCACGTCCTTGCCGAGGCCGGCCCCCTTGATAGCACCGGTGACGGCCAGCATCTCGCGCATCCCCGGGCCGCCCTTGGGGCCCTCGTAGCGGATGACCACGACGTCACCGGCGACGAGGTGGCCGGCCTCGACGTAGTCCATCGCCGCCCGCTCGCCGTCGAAGACCCGCGCGGTGCCGGTGAAGACGTCGGAGTCGAAGCCGGCCGACTTCACGACCGCCCCCTCGGGCGCGAGGGTGCCGGTGAGGATGGTGATGCCACCGGTGGCGTGGATGGGGTTGTCCATGGCCCGGATCACGTGCCCGTCGGGGTCGGGGGCGGGCACGTGCGCGAGGTTCTCGGCCACCGTCTTACCGGTCACGGTGAGGCAGTCGCCGTGCAGGATGCCGGCGTCGAGCAGCGCCTTCATGACGACGGGGATGCCCCCGATGCGGTCGATGTCCTTCATGACGTATCGCCCGAAGGGCTTGACGTCGGCCAGGTGCGGCACCTTCGCGCCGATGCGCTTGAAGTCCTGGATGGTCAGGTCGACCTCGGCCTCGTGGGCGATGGCCAGCAGGTGGAGGACGGCGTTGGTCGAGCCCCCGAAGGCCATGGTCACGGCGATGGCGTTCTCGAAGGCCTCCTTGGTCATGATCTGGCGGGCCGTGATCCCGCGACGCAGCAGCTCGACGACAGCCTCACCCGACTTGCGGGCGAAGGCGTCGCGGCGGCGGTCGGTGGCCGGCGGGGCGGCCGAGCCGGGCAGCGACATGCCCATGGCCTCGGCGATGGCCGCCATGGTGTTGGCGGTGTAGAAACCTCCACAGGCGCCCTCTCCCGGGCAGATCGCCCGCTCGATCGCGTCGACGTCGGCCCGCGACATCTTGCCCGCGGCGCAGGCCCCGACCGCCTCGAATGCGTCGATGATCGTCACCTCCTTCTCGGTGCCGTCCGAGAGCTTGGCGATACCGGGCAGGATGGTGCCGGCGTAGAGGAAGACGGACGCCAGGTCGAGGCGTGCGGCGGCCATGAGCATGCCGGGCAGCGACTTGTCGCAGCCCGCCAGCAGCACCGACCCGTCGAGGCGCTCGGCGCTCATGACCGTCTCGACCGAGTCGGCGATGACCTCGCGCGACACGAGCGAGAAGTGCATGCCCTCGTGGCCCATCGAGATCCCGTCGGAGACCGAGATGGTGCCGAACTCGAGCGGGTAGCCCCCACCCGCATGCACGCCGTCCTTGACCGCCTTGGCCAGCCGGTCGAGGGACAGGTTGCAGGGGGTGATCTCGTTCCACGAGCTGGCGACCCCGATCTGCGGCTTGACCCAGTCGTCGTCGCCCATGCCGACCGCACGGAGCATGCCTCGCGCAGCGGTCTTCTCCAGCCCGTCGGTGACGTCGCGGGAGCGGGGCTTGATGTCGGGCGTCGTCGGAGTCGTCATGGGTCCGAGCATATGACTGCGTCCAGCCCGCGGAACGCTGGTCTCACCCAGACGTCCGGCTCGAGCGTCGCCGTACGGATCACGACGTCGCGGCGCGCTCCGCTGCGCTGCGTTCCACGCAGAGCTCGTTGCCCTCTGGGTCGGCCAGCGTCACCCAGCCGGACCCGTCAGGGCGTCTGTGGTCGGCAACCTGAGTGGCGCCCAGGGCGAGGAGCCGACCGACCTCCTCGTCGCGGGTCGTGTCCGGGGTGAGGTCGAGGTGGACGCGGTTCTTCAGCGTCTTGCCCTCCGGCACCAGCTCGAAGAGCACCGTGGGTCCGGTCGGGAGGTTGACGATGGCCGCAGGGTCACCCGGGAGGTCCTCCGGGTCCATCGGGACCGCGAAGACCTCGCACCACCAGCGGGCCTGCTCGTAGGGGTCGTGGCTGTCGAAGGTGATGTGGTTGATCGTCGTCGGCACCGACCAACCCTCGCGGTCGACGGCAGACGCGTCAACGACGTTTGCCCGGGTCAGCCGCGACTGACGTGGAAGCGCTCCAACGTGGCGTCGCCGGCGTCGAGGTCGAGCCACTCGCCCTCGACGCGCAGGATGCTGATGCCGCAGGTGGGGTAGCCGTCGGCGAGGGCCCGGTGGGCGTCCACGGAGCCGGAGCCGTCCGTGAGCAGGCTGGCGAGCTCGGGAACGGTGGGCGCGTGCCCGACGACGACGAGACAGCCGACCTCGCCCGCGTCCTCGCGGATGGTCCGGAGCAGACCACGGGTGCCGCCCTCGTAGACCGCCCGGCGGTACTCGACGTACTCCGTGTGGCAGCCCCCGTGGACGATGCTGCTCCAGGTCTCGCGCGTGCGGTGCGACGTGGAGCAGATGACCAGCTCGGGGACGACCCCCTGCTCATGGAGCCAGCGCCCGGCCGCCTCGGCGTCCCGGCGACCGCGCGGCGTCAGCGAGCGGTCGTGGTCCGTCTTGCCAGGCGTCTGCTCGGCCTTGGCGTGCCGCACCAGCACGAGGGTGCGCTCCAGCGACGAGGACGACGTGGTCGACATGCGCCGAGCGTACGGCGACCCACCTCTCCCCGTCACCTCGATGGCGCCGGGTGCGGTCGCCGAGGCCCGGTCATCACCCACGTCCGACGACCTGCGCAGGAACGGCGACCCGGGTCAGGCCAGGCGCAGGGTCATGAAGGTGCTGAAGGGGTCGGGGCGGTAGTCGCCGAACGGGCCGCAGGGGACGAAGCCGTGTCGGGCGTACAGGCGGTGGGCGGCCCCGAAGTGGTCCGCCGGGCCGGTCTCGAGGCTCAGCCGGACGTAGCCGCGTCGTCTCGCCTCGAGCACGACCGTCGTGAGCAGGGCGGCGGCCACGCCGCGTCCGCGGGCCGCGTCGGCCGTGCGCATCGACTTCACCTCGCCGTGGGTGGGGCCCAGCTCCTTGAGGGCCCCACAGCCGAGGAGCACACCGCCCTCGCGGGCGGTCCAGAAGGTCAGGTCTGCAGCACCGAGGCCCGCGAGGTCGAGCGCGTGGACGCTGCCTGCGGGCGAGATCGCCCGCAGGTGGCCCAGGTGCTCGGTCAGCAGGGCCACGACGTCGTCGCACGCCAGCCCGCCCGTCGTGACCTCCCACGCCTGCACGAGCAGCATCCAACCAGAGCCCGAGGCGTATGCAGCCTCCATCCCTGAGGGAAGTTGGGGGGTATCGTCGCGAAAACGTGGGTAGCGACGACACGCCCCGGACCCGAAGATGAGTCATGGACGATTCAACGACGACCCCGCCCACCCTCTCCCGACGCTCCGTACTCGCCTCCGCCGCCGCCCTCACCGCGACCGGACTCGCCCTCGCGACGGCCGGCTCGGCCGACGCCCGCACGACCTCCCGCACCGAGATCGCCCTCCCCGACGGCATCCAGCCCGAGGGCATCACCTCCGGGCCGGGGGCCGTCTTCTTCGTCGGCTCGCTGAACGACGGTCGCATCGTGACGGGCGACCTCCTGCGCGGCACCACCCGGGTACTCCTGCCCGGAGCCGTAGGTCGCCAGCTGCGCGGGCTGCTGTTCGACGCGCGCACCGGCATCGTCTGGGCCGCCGGCAACGTCGGCACCGTGGCCCACGTGTGGGCCATCGGCTCGGCGTCGGGTCGGCTGCTCAAGGACACGATCGTGCCCGGCGGAGGCTTCCTCAACGACCTCGTCATCGACGGCGACACGTTGTGGGTCACCGACTCCTTCGTCGACCGGCTCACCGCCGTCTCGCTGACCTCCGCAGGCTTCCCGACCGGTGCTGCCGCGACCTTCCTGCCCCTGACGGGACAGTGGCCGAAGTACAACGGCACCGACATCAACGCCAACGGCATCCGCACCCTGCCGGGGTCCTCGGGTCTCGTGCTCAACAACAGCGCCGTCGGTGGACTGTGGAAAGTCGACCCGGGCACCGGTCGCACCACCGCGATCCCCCTCACTGGGGCCCCTGCCGTCATCTCGGGCGACGGCCTCGAGCGCCGCGGCACGACCCTGTGGAACGTGCGGGGCGACGGCACCTCGTCGGTCACCCAGATCGAGCTCAAGCGCACGGCCAGCGGCTGGACGGGGCACGTCGAGGCCCGCCTCAGCTCTCCCCGGCTCGACATCCCCTCGACGGCGACCTATCGCGCCAACGGCCTCTATGCCGTCAACGCGCGCTTCGGCACCGCGTCGCCGGCCACGGCGTCGTACTGGGTGACCCGCCTCGAGACCGCCTGAGCGCACCCGGAGTCCGCCGGCGCCGCTCAGCGCCGGCGGACGACCCGGTCGAGCAGGTCGACCCATCCATCGAAGACCCGGGTCACGGGGAACCCGTCGACGTCGACCTGCTGGCGCAGTACGGGCATCTCGAGCGGCGCCAGCAGGGCGACCGCGAGAAGCGGCAGGTCGCCCGTGACGCCGAGCTCGGCGAGGAGCATCCGCACGTGCATCCTGGCGAAGGAGTAGGCAGGGACGCTGGGTGAGCCGGCGTAGCCCGCGGCGTGGATCAGCTCGGCGTGACGCAAGGTCGCGACGAGCCGTGAGTGCCCGAAGGCCACGAGCCGATCGTATGGCGCCGCCCCTGGCCCGAGGGGGGGCTTCCCGGCGATGACGGAGCCCTGCCACTCGGCCTCCGAGAAGTCGAGCAGCGCACCCATGAGGCCCTCGCGCGAGCCGAACCGGCGAAAGACGGTGCCCTTGCCGACACCGGCCTGCTGCGCGACGGCCTCCATCGTCACGTGCTCGACACCGCACCGGTCGACGAGCTCCTGCGCGGCGACGAGGAGGGCCTCGCGGTTGCGGGCGGCGTCGGCCCGCAGGTGGTCGAGGAACCCCGGTGCACCGCCTGGGGCACCGACCACCGGTAGCTCGCGACGAGGGGATGACGACACCCGGCCAGCCTAGGGGCGGAGACACCCGCGGGAGCGAGGTCCGCTGAGGTGGGAGGCCGCCTGGCCAGGTGAGGGCGCGGAATACAAGCGGACCATGGTCCGTTTGAAGGGGTGATCGGCAACGCCGCCCTCATCCGCCCACCAGGTGCCCGGACACCCCGGCCCACCCCTTTTCCTCCAGGAGCACCCCATGACCCAGACCATCGCCGTCCTCGTCGGCAGCCTCCGCACCGGCTCCGTCAACCGCCTCCTTGCCGAGAGCCTGCGGGACCATGCCCCCGACGGCGTCGTCCTCGACCTGGTCGACGGCCTCGCCGACGTTCCCTTCTACAACGAGGACCTCGACGGCGACTCGGCTCCCGCCGCAGCCACCGCGCTGCGCCAGCGGGTCGCCTCCGCGGACAAGATCCTCGTGGTGACCCCGGAGTACAACGGCACGATGCCGGCCGTGGTCAACAACGCCATCGACTGGCTCTCGCGCCCGTACGGCGCCGGCGCCATCGTGGGCAAGCCCCTCGGCGTGGTCGGCACCACCCCGACCCCGTACGGCGGGAAGTGGTCCCACGACGACACCGCCCGCTCGGCGCGCATCGCCGGGGCGGTCGTCGTGGAGGACGTCACCCTCTCGCAGCCGGGCGTCGAGGTCGACGTCCTCACCGACCCCGAGGTGCAGGGCCGGTTCCGCCTCGCCGTCGAGACGCTCGCCGGGTACGACGCCGCCAGCGCGGCCGCCTGAGCCCCTGGCGGGACCCACCGGCTGACGCCACCCTCAGCCGCCGGCGACCACGTGCTCGACCGGGTCACCGGCGGCGTAGCGGCGCAGCTGTGAGCGCACCAGCGCTCTGGCCCGAGGCAGGAAGGCGCTGCTCGCCCCACCGACGTGAGGTGAGACCAGGACGCCCGGAGCAGACCACAGGGGGTGGGTCGGCGGCAGCGGCTCGGGATCGGTGACGTCGAGCGCGGCCCGCAGCCGCCCGGTGGCGGTCTCCGCGACGAGGGCCTCCGTGTCGACGACCCGCCCGCGCGCCACGTTGACCAGGAGCGCGCCGTCCGGCATCGCCGCCAGGAAGCCGGCGTCCACGAGGCCGGTCGTCGCCGGCGAGAGGGGCACGATGACGATGACCACCTCGTGACGCGGCAGGAGGACCGACAGCTCGTCAACCCCGTGCACGGCGTCGACGAGCTCGTCGCCGGGCCGCGCCCGGCTCGCCACCGCGGTCACCTCCACCTCGAACGGGAGCAACCGCCGCACGACGGCGCGTCCGACGTTGCCGTAGCCCACGACCAGCACCCGCTTGTCGGCGAGCGCCGGCCAGAACGTGGTCGGCAGCCACTCGCCCCGCTCCTGGGCGCGAACGAAGGGCGGGATCCCCCGCAGCGAGGCGAGCACGAGGGTCAGCGCCAGCTCGGCCGTCGAGGTGTCGTGGACACCGGCCGCGTTGGCGAGCCGAACCCCGTCGGGCAGGTGGGGCACCACCTGCTCGTAGCCGGCGGTGAGGAGCTGCACGAGACGCAGGGACGGCAGGTCGGCGAGCAGCCCGAGCTGCTGGTGCTTGTCGAGGTACGGCGGCACGACCACCTCGATCTCGCCCGCCCGCGGGTGGGCCGTGTGCAGGTCCCACGGCACGACCTCGAGGCCGTCGTCGCCGCCCAGTCCCACGGCGTCGATCCACTGCTGGTCGGGCATCGTCACGAGCGTCACGGGAGCAACCTATCCGCCTGCCGATACGCTCGCCGGGTCGGCGACGGAGCCGACCCGACGAAGGAGCACAGCGCGTGTCGCAGATCGACGAGCTCATGGCCCAGCTGCCCCTCGACCAGATCGCCGCCCGGCTCGGCGTCGACCCCGCCCAGGCGGAGGAGGCGACCCGCACGGCGCTCCCCGCGTTGCTCGGAGGCCTGCACGCCAACGCCGAGGACCCCGCCGGTGCCGCGTCCCTCACCGGCGCGCTCCAGCAGCACGACGGCAGCCTGCTCGGCTCGGACCTCGACGCCGTCGACGTCGGCGAGGGCCAGAAGATCGTCGGCCACATCTTCGGCGGCCAGACCGACCAGGTCGTCAGCACGCTTGGTGGGGTCAGCGGACCGTCCGGGTCGGCCCTGGTGCAGCAGCTCCTGCCGCTGCTCGCGCCGTACGTCATGGCCTACCTCGCCAAGCGCCTCGGCGCGGGCGGCGGCCTCGGTGGGATCCTGGGAAACATCCTCGGAGGGGCCGCTGGCGGCACCGGAGCATCTGCGACGTCCGGCGTCCTCGGCGGGATCCTCGGTGGGCTGCTCGGTGGCGGCAGGCGCGCCTGAGCGCCCACGTCGCTGCTCCCGGGTCGATACTGCTGCGGTGGGCGTACGCAACTATCTCGTCGAAGGCGTTTCCGGCACCGGGAAAGACGCCCGTCTGCCGAGAGCTGAGCCGGCGTGGTCACCGCGCCATCAACGGTGACACGGACCTCGCCTACCAGGGCGATCCCGTCCCCGGCGAGCCGACCGACAGCTCGAGGTCCATGGCGACGTGCGGCTCCCCAGCACAGCGGGGTGACAGCTCGCTGCCGAGCGATTCGGATCACCCCACTGGCGTGCCGTTTGCCCCTCGCGCCATCGTGACGTACAGCTTTACGTACAGGAGGTCACCATGAGGACCATGAGCTACACCGAGTCCCGCGCCCGCTACGCCGAGGTGCTCGACAGCGTCGCCAACGACCGCGAGGGGGTCATCATCACCCGCGCCGGCCACGACCCGGTGGTCATTGTCTCCCTCGAGGACTACGAGTCCCTGCGAGAGACGGCATACCTGATGCGCTCGCCCTCCAACGCTCGACGCCTTCTGGACGCCATGGAGAGACTCGAGGCGGGCCGCGGTGAACCCCACGACCTGATCGACACCGCCTGACGTGCTGCTGGTCTGGGTAGCCGGCTACTGGTCCAGACGCATCACCGATGAACACCGCCTCGTGTACGAGGTCATCGACCAGGAGGTCCGGATTGCGGCCTGCCGGTACCACTACGGGTAGAGGCCCACCCCTTCCGGTGAGTCAGCCCTGCCCGAGCTTGGCCAGGATCAGCTCGCGGGCCTTGGCGGCGTCGGCCTGACCCCTCATCTGCTTCATCACCAGACCGATGAGCGCGCCGGCGGCCTGGAGCTTGCCGTCGCGCACCTTGTCGGCGACGCCCTCGTTGGCGGCGATGACCGCGTCGACGGCTGCCTCGAGGGCCCCGTCGTCCTTCACCAGCTGCAGCCCCCGCGCGTCGGCGACGACGGTCGGGGTGCCCTCGCCGTCGAGGACGCCGTCCATGACCTGGCGGGCCAGCTGGTCGTTGAGCCGGCCACCCGTGACGAGCCCCTCGAGCTCGGCGACCAGGGCGGGGGTCAGCCCCACGTTGGCGGCGTAGGACACGACGTCCTGCGCCTCGGCGTTGGCGCGGCGGGAGGGCTCACCCATCCACCACTTGCGCGCACCCGCGGGCGACCCACCGGCGGCGACGGTCGCCTCGACGAGCTCGACGACACCGGCGTTCTGCACGTCGCGCATCTCGAGGTCGGAGTAGCCCCAGTCGGTCTGCAGCCGCTTGCGGCGCTCCTGTGGCGGCTCGGGCAGCGTGGACCGCAGACGCTCGACCAGCTCGCGCGTCGGCGCGACGGGCACGAGGTCGGGCTCGGGGAAGTAGCGGTAGTCCTCGGCGTCGGACTTCTCGCGGCCGCTGGTGGTGAGGCCGGTGTCCTC
Organism: Actinomycetales bacterium; assembly: GCA_038230235.1. GTDB lineage: Bacteria > Actinomycetota > Actinomycetes > Actinomycetales > Dermatophilaceae > Lapillicoccus. The sequence goes on along the minus strand of JBBRNQ010000004.1, from coordinate 67,031 downwards.
GTGCCAGTGCCGGGTCTCCTGCAGGATGGAGCCGCCTCCGCTGAGGATGGCGGCGTGGCGCATGACCTCGTGGCGCACGGCCCGCTCGACCGAGCGGAACGAGTTGACGTTCTTGGTCTCGGTGCGGGTCCCCAGCGGTACGGCGTCCTGGTCCTCACCGTCGGCCGCGCGCGGGCGCAGCGACAGGTTGACGTCGGCGCGCATCGAGCCCTGCTCCATCTTGACGTCGGAGACGTCGAGGGCCTTGAGGAGGTCGCGCAGGGCGGTGGCGTAGGCGCGGGCCACCTCGGGCGCCCGCTCCCCCGCCCCGGTGATCGGCTTGGTGACGATCTCGATGAGCGGGATGCCGGCGCGGTTGTAGTCGACCAGCGAGTGGTCGGCGCCCTGGATGCGTCCGGTCGCGCCGCCGACGTGCAGCGACTTGCCGGTGTCCTCCTCCATGTGCGCGCGCTCGATGGGCACCCGGAAGGTCGTGCCGTCGTCGAGGTCGACGTCGAGGTACCCCTCGTAGGCGATCGGCTCGTCGTACTGCGAGGTCTGGAAGTTCTTCGGCATGTCGGGGTAGAAGTAGTTCTTGCGGGCGAAGCGGCACCACGTGGCGATCTCGCAGTTCAGCGCGAGCCCGATGCGGATCGCCGACTCGACCCCGATCTCGTTCACCACCGGCAGGGCGCCGGGCAGGCCGAGGCAGACCGGGCAGGTCTGGGTGTTGGGCTCACCACCGAAGGTCGTCGAGCAGCCACAGAACATCTTGGTCGCCGTGCCGAGCTCGACGTGGACCTCGAGCCCCATGACGGGGTCGAAGTGGGTCAGGGCCTCGTCGTAGCCCATGAGGGTCTCGGGCTCGCGGGTCGCGTGGGTGGTCATCTCGACGCTCCTTGGGTCAGGTCGGGGGCCCGGGACAGCAGCGGGCCGCCCCAGCGCTCGAGGAGCGCGGCCTCGAGGGCGGCCCCGACGGCATACAGGCGGTCGTCCTGGGTGGCGGGGGCGAGGATCTGGATGCCCGTCGGCAGGCCGTCCTCGTCGGCGAGGCCGCTGGGCAGGCTCATGCCCGGCACGCCGGCGAGGTTGGCGGGGATGGTGGCGACGTCGCCGCGGTACATCGCCATCGGGTCGTCGAGCTTCTCGCCGAGCCTGAACGCGGTGGTGGGGGCGGTCGGCGACAGCAGCACGTCAGCGGTGGTGAAGGCGCGGGCGAAGTCGTCGGCGATCAGGCGCCGCACCTTCTGGGCCTGGCCGTAGTAGGCGTCGTAGTAGCCGGACGACAGGGCGTAGGTGCCGAGGATGATGCGGCGCTTGACCTCGTCACCGAAGCCCGCGTCGCGACTGGCCGCCATGACCTGCTCGGCACTGGGGAGCTCGACCCCGGCCGGCGGCACCCGCAGGCCGTAGCGCATCGCGTCGAACTTCGCGAGGTTGCTCGAAGCCTCACTGGGGAGGATGAGGTAGTAGGCGGCGAGCGCGTAGTCGAAGTTGGGGCAGTCGACCTCGACGACCGTCGCCCCGCGCTCGACCAGCAGCGCGACCGCCTCGTCGAAGCGGGTCTGCACCCCGGCCTGGTACCCCTCGCCGGTCAGCTGCCTGATGACCCCGACGGTCATCCCTGACACGTCGGCGCGCCGGGCGGCCTGCACGACCGCGGGCACCGGGGCGTCGATGGAGGTCGAGTCGAGCGGGTCGTGCCCGGCCATCACCGCGTGGAGCAGGGCGGTGTCGAGCACGGAGCGCGCGCAGGGCCCGGCCTGGTCGAGGCTGGACGCGAGGGCGACGAGGCCGTAGCGCGACACGCCGCCGTAGGTCGGCTTGGTGCCGACCGTGCCGGTCACGGCCGCGGGCTGGCGGATGGAGCCGCCGGTGTCGGTGCCGATGGCCAGCGGGGCCTGGAACGACGCGATGACGCTCGAGCTGCCGCCGCCGGAGCCACCCGGGATGCGCTCGAGGTCCCACGGGTTGCGGCTGGGGCCGTAGGCCGAGTGCTCGGTGGAGGAGCCCATCGCGAACTCGTCGAGGTTGGTCTTGCCGAGGATCGGCATCCCGGCCTCGCGCAGCCTGATGACCACGGTGGCGTCGTACGGCGGGACCCACCCTTGCAGGATGCGACTGCCGCAGGTCGTGGGCAGGCCCTTCGTGGCGAGGATGTCCTTGACCGCGATCGGCACGCCCGCAAGCGGGTGCAGGTCGTCGCCCCGGGCCCGGCGGTCGTCTACTGCCCGAGCCTGCGCAAGCGCGCCGTCGTGGTCGATGTGCAGGTAGGAGTGGACGAGTCCGTCGACGGCGTCGGTGCGGTCGAGGTGGGCCTGGGTCAGCTCGACCGCGCTCACCTCCCCGGTGGTGAGGAGGCTCGCCATCTCGGCGGCGCTGCGGCGGGTGAGGTCGGTCGTCATGCGGGAGCCTTCGTCTTGGCCATCGTCGTGAACGGCGGTGGGAGCTGCGGGGAGCAGGTGGACGTCAGTCCAGGTCGAGGATGCGGGGCACCGAGAACCGTTGCTGCTCCTGGGCCGGGGCGCCGGACAGCGCCTCGTCGGCGGTGAGGCTGGGACGAGGCACGTCGGGCCGCGTCACGTTGGTCAACGGCAGCGGGTGCGACATCGGCTCGACCCCCTCGGTGGGCGCCTGCTGCACCTGGGCCACGGAGTCGAGGATCACGCTGAGCTCGCCGAGCATGCGGTCGAGCTCGTCGTCGCGCAGGTCGATGCGGGCCAGGGACGCCAGGTGCGCGACGTCGTCACGGTTCAGAGCCATGGTGGGCAGTCTAGGAGGTCGTGGACCCGGAGTGACCCGGCCCTCCTGTCGGGCGCGGCACCGGTCACGGGTTCCGGCCGAGGGGGTTGACGGCGCCGGATACTCAGGAGGGTGGAGGAGGGCCGTCCCGACGTCGTACGCATCCGGCTGAGCTCCGCCCTGGTGGTGGACGGGCCGGACGGACCGCTGAACGGCCAGGCCCTCGGCAGCCGCAAGGCGCGCACCCTGCTGGCCCTGCTCGCGGCCGAGCGCGGCGCCCTGGTCCCTCTCGACCGGATCGTGCACGCCCTGTGGCCCGACGACCCTCCGGCCGACCCCGGTGCCAACGTCGCCACCCTCGTCAGCCGGTCACGGCGTCTCCTCGGCCCCGACGTGCTCGTCTCGGTCGGTCGCGCCTACGGCCTGGCCGAGGGTGGCGGGTGGCGGGTCGACCTCGACGAGGCGGAAGCGCTGCTCACCGAGGCCGCCGCGCGGCTGGCCGCCGGACAGCAGGGGCTGGCCGCGGCGGGCGCTCGGGCCGGTCTCGAGGTGCTCGGCAACCAGACCGCGCTGGTCGACGAGGTCGAGGCCGACTGGGTGACGGCGACCCGTCGCGAGGTCGAGGGGCTCCGTCGGCGCGCCCGGCACGTCCTGGTCGAGTCGCTGGTCGTGCGCTCCTCGGCCGAGGCGGCCCGGATCGCCGAGCAGGCCGTGGCCGCCGACGGCTACGACGAGCAGTCGGTCCGCGACCTCATGCGCGCCCTGGTGGCCGACGGCCGGTCGGCGGCGGCCCTGACGGCCTACGACGCGCTGGCCGGGCGCCTGGGCGAGGACCTCGGCACGCTTCCTGACCGCGACACCGCCGACCTCCACCTGGCCATCCTGCGCGAGACGCCGTTACCAGCCGAGAGGCCCGTCGCGCCCGCACCCTCCGAGGTGGCCCGGCCGGCGATCCTCGGCCGCGACCCGGAGCTGGCCGGCATCGAGCGGGCCTGGGCCGGCGCCGGCAGCAGGACGACACCCACCCTCGTGCTGGTCGAGGGCGAGGCCGGGATCGGCAAGACCCGCCTGCTCGACGCGGTCGCCGATCTCGCCGACCGCACGGGAGGGCGGGTGCTGCGAGGCCGCTGCCACCCGACGGAGCGCTCGCTCTTCCTGCAGCCCTACGTCGACGCGCTGCGACCCGTCCTGCTCGACTCGGCCCCAGCGGTGCTCGGCGAGCTCGTCCGCGACCACACCGCGGCCTGGATCGCCCTGGTCCCCGAGCTCGCGGGCGCGCAGCCGGCGACTCCTCCCCCGGCCGCCGATGTCGAGCTGCAGCGGCGCCGGGCCTACGACGCGGTGGTCGCGGTGGTGCGCCGGCTCGCACTGACCTCACCGGTGCTGCTGCTCCTGGACGACCTGCAGGATGGCGGCGCCGCCACCGTCGACCTCCTCGGGCACCTGGCCGCGCACCTCGAGGGTGCCCGCGTCCTGCTCGTGGGCGCGGTCCGCGCCGAGGACACCTCCGTCGCCGACCGGCTGGGCGACCGGGCCGACCGGCTCGCCCTCGGCGCCCTCCCCCGCTCGGCCGTCGACGCCCTCGCGGCTGCGGCCGGGCTGTCCGCCCACGCCGCCCAGGTGATGGCCCGCACCATGGGGCACCCCTTGAGCGTCGTGGAGTGCCTGCGCGCTCTGGCGGGCGGCGACCAGGGCATCCCCGAGTCCCTGGCTGACGCGGTGCTCACCCGCGTCGGACGGCTCGACCACGACAGCCGGGACCTCGTCGACGCCGCCTCCGTCCTGCGCCGACGGCTCGACCCCCGCCAGCTCGCCGCACTGGTCGACGCCACCGAGCTGGCGACCGCCAGGCGCTGCGCAGACCTGGCCCGACTGCGGCTGCTGGTGCCCACCTGTGAGCGCTACGAGTTCGCCAACGACCTCATCCAGGAGTGCGTGCACGCCGCCCTGTCCCCACCCCTGGCCGCGGCCTACCACCGCCGCGCCGCCGACCTGACCAGTGACCAGCCCGAGGAGATGGCCGAGCACGCCTTCGCCGCCGGCGACCGGCCCCGCGCCGCACACGGCTGGCTGCTCGCCGGCGAGGCTGCGATGCACCGGGCCGCCGTCGAGGACGCGCTCGGCCTGCTCGACCGCTCCCTCGGCGTCGGCGAAGCCACGACCGACACCCGCGCCCGCGCCCTGCTGGCCCGCAGTGCCGTGCACGAGGCGCGCACGTCGTACGACGCCGCCCTCGCCGACGTCGAGGCGACCCTCGAGCTCGCCCGGGCGAGCGGCGACCGTCGCCTGCTGATGGCGGCCCTGCGGGCCAGGGGCGGAGACCCGGCCGTCGCCCTGCGGCACCGGTCCACCGACGTGGCAGGCCATCTCGAGGCCGGCCTCAGACTCGCCGAGGAGCTCGGGGACCGGCGAGCCGAGGCCGACTTCACGACACGGCTCACCGTGCTCGACGCCAGCCGGCTGCGCCTCGCCCCGGCGCTCATCCGGGCCGAGCGGGCTCTGCTGCGAGCCCGCTCGGTCGGCTCGGAGGAGGCGGTGCTCCTGGCCCTCGACGGCCTCAAGACCGTCTGGTCCTGTCTGGGCGACGCCGAACGGCTGCGCGCGGTGGTCACCGAGCTCGAGCCGGTCGTCCGCGCCCGTGACGCCCACTGGCTGCTGCAGTGGGTGGTCTTCGAGTCGGCGTTCGTGCCTGCGGCCGAAGGGCGCTGGGACGAGGCCCGCACGCTGGTCGCCCAGGCGCTCGAGGTCAACCGACGCAGCGGCTACCCGGCGTACGCCGGCTACATGTGCGCCTACGACGGCTGGTTCGCCCGGCTGGCCGGCGACCACGACACCGCCCGCCGGGTCGGCCGCGAGGCGGTCGCGGCGACCTCGCCCGTCGACCACCCGTGGTGGTACGCCACCGCGGCCGGACTGCTCGCCGCCACCCTGGTCGAGACCGGTGAGGTCGCCGAGGCCGAGGCGGTGGCGCGCCGGGGGCTGGCCGCGACCGATCCCGAGACGCCGGCCGCCGGCCGGCTGCGGTGCGCGGCGGCGCTCGCCGCCCTCACCGACGACCCGGCGGTCCGGGCTGAGGCGGTGAGACTGTTCGACGCCCTCGACTGCCCACCCGGCACCGCCTGGGTGAGTGGAGCCGACTGCTACCAGCTCCTGGCTCGGACAGCGCTCGGGGCTGGCGACCGCGACCTCGCCGTACGCACCGCAGAGCCGTTGCGCAGGGCGGTCTCCGCGTCGTGGCGGCCGGTGCGCGAGCGGCTGGACGCGCTGCTGCCTCAGATCAGCTCGGCCAGCAGCCGGGCGGCCCGCGTCGCGCCGTCGGTCGGCACCGAGACGTAGTCGGGGGTGCTGGCCAGCGCAGCGACCAGCTCCTCGGCGATCCGCGTCGGGTCGGGTCGGCGTCGCGGTAGTCCATCGCCCGGCCGGCACGGTGTCGCTCGAGCCGGTGGCGCACGTGCACCTGCTGCTCGAAATGGTGTCCGAGTGGGAAGTAGAGGAAGGGCCGACCGCTCGCGGTCAGCTCCATGGTCGTGCTCAGCCCGCCCTGCACCACCGCGACGTCGCACGCCGCGTGATGCAGGTCGAGGTCGGGCAGGAAGCCGTGCACCTCGACCCCGGCCGGGGCGCCGAGCGAGGACGGGTCGATCCGGGGGCCAGTCACGACCACCATCCGCAGGCCGGGGATGCGGCGCTGCACCTCGTCGTACGACGAGACCACCCGCCGCAGCAGGTGGGTGCCCACCCCCGAGCCACCCACGCTGACGAGGCAGACCACGTCGGAGTCGGCGTACCCGAGCCGGCGCCGCAGCGTGGCCCGGTCGGCCGGGCCGGGTCGGTCACCCATGACGTAGCCCGCGAAGTCGAAGTGCTCACGAGCCCAGTCGCGTGCGCTCGGCAACCCCGGCCCGAGCGGCAGGTCGACGACGTCCTCGGGGTCTCCCACGAAGACCGACCGGTCGCGCAGCGAGGGGTAGCGGGCGACGTGCTCCACCATCTCGGCGTTCCAGTCGGCCGCGACGAACGCCTCGCGCTCGCCCCCGTCCGGCATCGGCACCCAGCCGACGAAGTCGGTCATCCACACGAACGGCGCCCGCTTGAGCTCGGGGTTCTGGTGCAGGAAGTGGTCGAGGTCCCAGGCCTCGTCGCCCACCCACAGGTCGAAGGGGTCGCGCTCGACCAGGTCGTCGAAGACCATGAAGTTGTTGACCAGCAGCTCGTCCATCCGCCTGACCGCCTGGAACGCGTGCAGGTCGTGCTCCCCCGACTCGGACTCGAAGTGCCCCGACTCGCTGGCCAGGAGCCGTGAGGCCGGGTGCACCGTCTCGCCCCGGTGCTGCAGGAAGTCGGCCACCGGCGACTGCGTCAGCCACGAGACCTCGAGGTCGGGCCGGTCCTCGCGCAGGGCGTCGGCGATCGCCAGGTCACGGCGAACGTGGCCCAGCCCGATCGGCGAGCTCAGGTAGAGCAGCCGCGGCCGTCGCCCCGGCCCGCGCGACCAGGTGCGTGGCGGCGGCACCGTGCCGGCGACCCGGTCGACGAAGCGCCTGATCGCGCGGTTGACCACCACCGGCTCGGTCACCATCGGCAGGTGCCCGGAGCCCTCGAGGACGAGGTGCTCGGCCCCCGTGAGCTCGACCAGACGCTCCATACGGGCGGCTGGCTGGCAGCGGTCGAGGGTGCCCTGCACGACCAGGACGGGTCGTGCGAGCCCACGCAGCATCGCCTCGGCTGCGGGCACCGAGTCGGGCCACGGGGCGCCGCCGTGCTCGGCGACCATGACCTCGCCGGTCGTCTCGCGGGCGAAGCCGACGACGTCCTCGAGCTGTGTGGTCGTATGGGGCTCGCACAGCTGCTGGGCGAAGAAGAACTCGGGGAACTCTGCCCAGCTCTGCAGCCAGAAGTGCCGGTTGTGCCGGAACCAGCCGTCATAGCTCGGGAGCTCCTCGTCGAAGCGCCTCGCCGGCTCGGCCCGGAACTCCAGTGGTGGGGTGTCGTCGAGGATGTACGGCGCGATGGCGACCACGCCGTCCACGCGGGACGGGTGCAGGTGCGCGCAGACGAGCGCCTGCCAGGCGCTCCCGCAGATCCCGACCAGCACGGCCCGGTCGATGCCGAGCTCGTCCATCACCGCGATCGTGTCGCCGACGAACGCCAGGTCGCCGTAGGCGGCTGGGTCGGTCGGACGGTCGGACCGCCCGTTGCCCCGGGGGTCGATGGTCACGACCCGGTAGTGCTGGGCCAGGTAGGGCACCTGCGCCTTCCACGCGCGGCTGTGGACGATGGTGTCGATCGGCACGAAGACGACCGTGGTCGACGCGTCGCGGGCGCCGAAGGACTCGTAACCCACCCGCACGCCGTCGCGGTCGACGTACCCCTGCTGGTCGGGCTCCCGTGCTCGCATGCCTCCACCCTCCCGTGCGCCGGTTGCAGCGCCGTTGCAACCGGTCTGCAAGCGGTGCCACGCATCCTTCCGGCACCAGCATCCACCCGGGATGCTGCTGGAGGGAGACCCATCATGACCACCACACAGCAGGAGACCGACACCGCGCAGGAGGAGGCCGAGACGCCCACCGTCGACATGGACAAGCTGATGGCCTTCGTCGGCACCTTCGTCGGCGACCTCGGCGCCACGATGGCAGCCGGGAACGTGCTGCTCGGCGAGCGCCTCGGGCTCTACCGCGCACTGGCCGAGAACCCGGGGGACGCGCGCTCGCTGGCCGCCGACACGGGTACCGACCCCCGCTACGTCGACGAGTGGCTGCGTGGCCAGGCCGCGGGCGGCTACGTCGAGTACGACGCCGCCACGTCGACCTTCTCCATGACGCCCGAGCAGGCCTTCGCGCTGACGGACCCGTCAGGACCGGTCTTCCTGCCCGGCGCCTTCGAGCTGGCCCTGGGGGCGCTCAAGGCCCAGGCCCAGATCGAGGAGGCGTTCCGCACGGGCGCCGGCTACGGCTGGCACCAGCACGACCAGGACGTCTTCGACGGCTGCGAGAGGTTCTTCCGACCCGGTTACCTCATGTCGCTGCTGACCGAGTGGATCCCTGCCCTCGAGGGTGTGCAGGCCAAGCTCGCGCACGGCGGCAGCGTGGCGGACCTCGGCTGCGGCCACGGCGCCTCGACCCTGCTGATGGCCGACGCCTTCCCGCGGAGCACGTTCGTCGGCTCGGACTACCACGCCGGCTCGATCGAGGCGGCCCGCGAGCGGGCGGCGGCCGACGGCGTCGCCCACCGGGTCAGCTTCGAGGTGGCGGGCGCCCAGTCGCTCGATGCGCACGACCTCGACCTGGTCACGACGTTCGACTGCCTGCACGACATGGGCGACCCGCTCGCTGCGGCCCGGAACGTGCGCAACAGCCTTGCGTCCGACGGCACCTGGATGATCGTCGAGCCCGCTGCCGGCGACACGCTGGAGTCTAACCTCAACCCCGTCGGCCGGGTGTTCTACGGTTTCTCGACGTACCTGTGCGTGCCCAATGCGGTCTCCCAGCCCGGCGGCTACGCCCTCGGTGCGCAGGCCGGCGAGGCCGCCATCCGTCAGGTCGTGGTCGACGCCGGCTTCACGCGCTTCCGCCGGGTCGCGCAGACGGCGTTCAACAACGTCTACGAAGCGCGGCCCTAGCGACCGCAGGTGGGGGAGAGCCGGGACCTCAGTCGGGCGAACCACTTTGCAGCAGCCTCCGGAAGCCGTCCTCGTCGAGCACGGGCAGCCCGAGCTCCTGCGCCTTGTCGGCCTTGGTGCCGGCGTTCTCCCCCACCACGACGTAGTCGGTCTTCTTGGAGACCGACCCCGACGCCTTCCCCCCGCGCACGAGGATCGCCTCCTTGGCCTCGTCGCGCGAGAAGCCGGGCAGCGACCCCGTGACGACGACGGTGAGCCCCTCGAGGGTGCGGGGCACCGACGCGTCGCGCTCGTCCTCCATGAGGACACCGTCGCGCTTCCAGTGGTCGACGATGTCGGCGTGCCACGGCACGTCGAACCACTGCCCCACGGCCTCGGCGATGACGCCCCCCACCCCGGACACCTGCGCCAGCGACTCGGGCCGCTCCTGCAGGGCTTCGCGCAGGGCGTCCATCGAGCCGTACTCCTGGGCCAGCGCGCGGGCCGCACTCGGCCCGACGTGCCGGATCGACAGGGCGACGAGCACCCGCCACAGCGGCTGCCGCCTGGCCTCGTCGAGGTTGGCGAGGAAGCGCAGGCCGTTGGCCGAGAGCACCCGCCCATCGACCACCGCCTCGGGGGGGTCGGTGCGCTTCGCCGCCCGGGTGTAGAGCGGCACCTGCCGCAGCGCGTCCTGGGTGAGGGCGAAGAGGTCACCCTCGTCGGTGACGACCCCCGCGTCGAGCAGGGCGATCGCCCCCTCCCAGCCGAGCACCTCGATGTCGAAGGCCCCCCGGCCGGCCAGCCCCGCGAGCCGCTCGCGCAGCTGCGACGGGCAGGTGCGGGCGTTGGGGCAGCGGATGTCCTTGTCGCCCTCCTTCTCGTGGGCCAGCAGCGTGCCGCACGAGGGGCAGTGGGTGGGCATGACGAACGCCCGCTCACTGCCGTCGCGCAGGTCGACGACGGGCCCGAGGATCTCGGGGATGACGTCACCGGCCTTGCGCAGCACGACGGTGTCGCCGATGAGCACGCCCTTGCGGTGCACCTCGTCGGCGTTGTGCAGCGTCGCCCGCTCGACCGTGGAGCCCGCGACCAGCACCGGCTCCATCACCCCGAAGGGCGTGACCCGGCCGGTGCGACCGACGTTGACCTGGATGTCGAGCAGCCGCGTGTTGACCTCTTCGGGCGCGTACTTGTAGGCGATCGCCCACCGCGGCGCCCGCGAGGTCGACCCGAGCCGACGCTGCAGCACGACCTCGTCGACCTTGACGACCACCCCGTCGAGCTCGTGCTCGACGTCGTGCCGGTGCTCCCCGACGTCGTCGATGAAGGCCAGGACCTGCTCGATGGTGTCGACCACGCGGTAGTGGGTGGAGATCGGCAGCCCCCACTCGCGGAAGAGGTCGTAGGCCTGCGACTGCCGGGTCAGCTCCAGCCCCTCGCGCAGGCCGATGCCGTGCACGAGCATCCGCAGGTGCCTCTGCGCCGTCCCCCGCGGGTCCTTCTGGCGCAGGGAGCCCGCTGCGGTGTTGCGCGGGTTGGCGTACGGCGCCTTGCCCGCCTCGACCAGCGCCGCGTTGAGGTCGCCGAAGGCCTCGGTCGGGAAGTAGACCTCACCGCGGATCTCGACCCGCTGGGGGTGGCCGCTGCCCGCGAGCCGGTGCGGGACGCCCTCGATGGTGCGCACGTTGAGCGTGACGTCCTCACCGGTGCGCCCGTCACCGCGGGTGAGCGCCCGGGTCAGGAGGCCGTCCTCGTAGAGGAGGTTGACGGCGAGCCCGTCGATCTTCAGCTCACACAGGTAGTGGGCGTCGGCGTGGGCATCGCGCCCGACCCGGGCCGCCCACTCGCGCAGCTCGTCCTCGCTGAAGCAGTTGTCGAGGCTGAGCATCCGCTCGAGGTGGTCGACCGCCTGGAAGTCGGTGGAGAACGCCGCCCCCCCGACCGCCTGCGTCGGGCTCTGCGGTGTGCGCAGGCTGCGGTGCTCCGACTCGAGCTCGCCGAGGCGACGCATCAGGGCGTCGTACGCGCCGTCGCTGACGGTCGGCCGGTCCTGCACGTGGTAAGCGAACTGATGACCCCGAGCCTGCTCGGCGAGCTCGGTCCACTCGTGGAGCACGCCGGCTGGCACCCCCGTCCCGTCCTGCACCGGCCCGTCCGGCGCCACTTCGCCGCTGCGCGTCTGCTCGGGTTCCTGGGCCACGACCACATCCTGCCCGAGCCCACCGACACCCGTCACCCGGCTCCCGGACCCGGACCGTTCTGGCCGGGTGACGACGTGACACACCGGGCGATGACAAGATTTGGGATTGACGCCCACGGCCCCCACTATAGAGGGGCGGGTGCCCACCTCCCGCACGCCACCGTTCGTAGCTCTGGGGAGTCGCCGTCCATGCCTGTCACTGGTCACCGTCGTCGGATCCTGCTCCCGGTGCTGGCCCTGGGCTGCGTCGCGGTGCTGGGCGCCTGCTCGGTGGTATCACCGTCCACGGCGGCCAACGCACCGTCGGGCACGACCGCCCCGGCCACCAGGACGAGCACGACCTCCAGCCCGACGACGACCACCCCTTCTGCTCCCGTCGTCCTCACCCCGAGCGTCGCCGCCGGGGCGGCCGACGTGCCGGTCGACACCCTGGTGAAGGTCGGCGCCCAGCGGGGCACCGTCGCCGACGTGAAGATGACCTACCGCGACCGGAAGACCGGCTCCACCGTGCCCGTGCAGGGCGTCCTCGACCCGGCTGGCGCCTCGTGGACCGCCTCGAGCCTGCTCGAGCCCGGCTCGACCTACGACCTGTCGATGACCGGCAAGAACGTCGACGGCCTGACCGCCACGACGGCCACGTCGTTCACCACGCAGGACCTCTCGCTCAAGCAGCAGATCTTCCCCACCATCGTCGGTGGCGGGGTCGTGGGCGTCGCGATGCCGGTGATAGTCCGCTTCGACGTGCCCGTCACCGACCGCGCCTCGATCGAGCGCCACCTGCGGGTCACCTCGACGCCCAGCCAGCCCGGCACGTGGAGCTGGCTGTCCAACAACGAGGTCCACTACCGACCCGCAAGCTACTGGAAGCCGGGCACGACGGTCAAGGTCGACGTCGACATCAACAGCGTGCCTGCGGGGCGCGGCACCTATGGGCAGAAGTCGGTCACGGGCGGCTTCACGGTCGCTCGCTCCCTGGTGATGAAGGCCGACCTGGCCACCGACCAGCTGAGCGTCACCATCGGCGGACAGCTCGCCAGGACCATCCCCGTCACCGGCGGGAAGACCGGCTTCCTCTCGCGCAGCGGCACCAAGGTCATCATGGAGAAGTTCTCGACGCTGCGGATGGACGCCAACACGGTCGGGATCGAGCCCGGCGACCCGAACTACTACAACATCCCCGACGTGCGGTACGCCATGCGGGAGACCAACTCCGGCGAGTTCCTGCACGCCGCCCCCTGGTCGGTGGCCAGCCAGGGGAAGGCCAACGTGAGCCACGGCTGCGTCGGCATGAGCACCGACAACGCGGCGTGGCTCTTCGCGCAGGTCAAGGTGGGTGACCCGGTCGTGGTGACCGGCACGACCCGCACCCTCGAGCAGGGCAACGGCTGGACCGACTGGAACGTCTCCTACGCGCAGTACCAGAAGGGCTCCGCCCTCTAACACCCTCTAACGCCCCGTACCGCTGGGGGTGGAGTGCGTGGGTGGGTGGGGAGGTGGCCGGGTCAGTCGACGGCGCGTTCGGTGAGCTCGGTGGCGGTCTCGATCGTCAGGCGATGGGTACGACGCGCCGCCTCGTGCGAGAGGGTCCCCATCCCGCACGACGGGGTCACCACCACCGGGTCGAGGGAGGCCAGCGGGAGGTCGAGGCGCCGCCACTGCGTCACCATGCCCTCAGCGACCTGGCCCGGGGTCACGACGTCGGTCGCTGTGCCACCGGTGGGGCCGGTAGCACCGGTGGGACCGGTCGGGACGCAGCCGGCGTAGAGCGTCAGTCCCTCGTCGACGGCGACCGCGGCCCCCTCCCAGCCTCGCGGGCCCAGCAGGGCGGTGTCGACGGCGATGCCGCCACCGGTCTGCCGCAGGAGCGCCAGCGGGACACCGGGGGCGCAACAGTGCACGAGCGTCTCACGACCGCCGGCCCCCCCGAGGACCTCGCGCAGGGCGGTCAGGGCGTCGGTCGGGTCGATCGCGCGCACCCGGCCGTACCCGGAGGCCGTGGGGAGCAGTCCCTCGAGGACGGCCGGAAGGGACGGCTCGTCGACCTGCAGCACGAGCTCGGCACCGGGAACCAGCCGCTGGACGGTCGCGAGGTGCACCCGCACCCCCTCGGTCAGCGACTCGACCAGGTCACGCGTCGCACCCTCGTCGACGAGCACGCGCTCACCCCGCGGCAGCCAGATGCTGGCGGCGAGGCTCCAGGGCCCGGCGACCTGCAGCTTGAGCCGGCCCGTCCAGCCGTCATACGCCTCAGCCAGCTCGTCGAGGTCACGCGACAGCAGGGAGGTCGTGCGGCCGGCGTCCCTCCCCGGTCGGTCGACCAGGCGCCACCCCGAGGGCTGGAGGTCGACCGGCAGGTCGACGAGCAGGCCCGCCCCCCGACCCACGAGGTCGGCCCCCGGGCCGCGCTGCGGCAGCTCGGGCAGGTAGGGCAGCCCCCGCACGTCAGGAGCGGGGGCGTCGTCCCTGTCGGGCTCAGGGTGGCCCCCCGAGGCTCCCAGCGAGCCCAGGGTGTCCCTCACGAGGCGGATGACCTCACGGATGTCGGTGCCCGGCCAGGATCCGATACCGCTCGCCGTCGTCACCCCGCGACCCTACCCGCGCCGGTGACCTGGTCCCGCTCCGTCGCTGCCTCGCTGCGCTGGCCCCTGGCCCCCTGGGCCCGACGGCCGACGTCACTCGGTCCGTCAGTCACTCGGTCGTCAGGCTCGACTGCCTGTGCGCAGCGCGCGCACCGGTCTTGCTCGACTCGACGATCCAGTAGGGGTCGTCGTCCGTCGCCCTGAAGTGCTGGTCGTCGAAGGTGAAGTCGTCGGTGCGCCTCTCGACGGCCTTGCCGTGGGTGGGTCCCTGCGGAGTGTTCCAGGACACAGGGGTGCCCTTGCGGATCGAGGTCATGGGGGGCGTCGTACCCCTCGACGGCGCAGGAGGAACCTCCGCCGGACCCCTGACGGGCCCCTGACGGGCCCTTGACGAGCCTCACGCGTGGGTGTCGTAGGCCCTGACGAGGCGCGGCCCAGCGACCTTGCGCCAGGCTTCGTCGACCAGCTGCTCGACGCGGTCCCACTCCGGGCCGCGGTCGAGCCGCATGCCGATCCAGCCCCGGGCTCCGACGTAGGGGGGGAGGAAGAACAGTGACGGGTCGTCTTCGAGCAGGTGCCGTTGCACACCGTCGTGGGCCGCCGCCCAGAACGCGACCCGGTCGTCGTGGTGGTGGTCGGCGAAGACCACGAACATGCGCTTCTCCCCCACGAACCAGGCCGGCTCACCGTGGCTGGGCCGTTCGACGGTGCGGGGGAAGCCCAGGCACAGCTTGCGCATCGAGCGCACCAGCTCGTGCTCGCCCACGCCGGACCTGTCGTCCACGCCATTCACCTGTTTCGTCCGCCCCTCCCCCGACACCCCGGGTCAGGGCACGATACCCCGCCCCCGGGGGCGTCCGGAAGCACTCCCGGCCACATTGGCCGCACGTACGGTCGTCATCCGATTCCCTTGCGGCGCGGGACGATCCACGGGTGCCAGTCGAGTATCGAACTGCCCCACCAGTCACTCCGGGACCAGGTCGCTCCGGTGCGCGTCAGTCCTGCTGTGGGCGCTTCGGGGGGAAGCCACCGGTGGCCACGGGGCCCCACCGCTCCGGGGTCACCCGGATCAGGCACTTGCCCTGGTCGACCATCGCCTGCCGGTACTCGTCCCAGTCGGGGTGCTCGCCCGAGATGGACCGGAAGTAGTCGACCAGCGGTTCGACGGCTTCGGGGAGGTGGATGACCTCGACGCTGCCGTCCACCTGCACCCACGGGCCGCCGAAGTCGTCGGAGAGCACGAGCACGCTGGCCCGGGGGTCACGCGCGGCGTTGCGTGACTTCGCCCTCTCGGGATAGCTCGAGATGACGATGCGTCCCTGCTCGTCGACCCCGGCAGAGACCGGCGAGCTCTGCGGGGAGCCGTCCTGGCGATAGGTGGTGAGGACGACCTGGTGGCGGGGGCGGACGAAGTCGAGCAGCGCGTCGCGGTCGACGTCGGTGCTGGTGGCGATCTGTGGCATACCTGCACCGTAGGCGAGAGACGACCCGAGCGCGGCACGGAGTCAGACGCGACCGGCCGAGGTGATGGTGGCGGAGCCGATGACCCGGGTCCCGTCGTAGAGGACCACCGACTGCCCGGGAGCAACTCCCCGCACCCGCTGCCCGAGCCGCACCTGCAGGCGCTCACCGTCTGCCCAGGCCGTAGCCGGCACCTCCTCGCCGTGGGCCCGCAGCTGGGCACCCACCTCGACGACTCCCTCCGGGGCGGGGCCACACCACCGGGCGTGGTCACCGACGACGAGGTCGACGCCCAGCAGCTCGGCCGTGCCGATGACCACGGTGTTGCTCGGGGCGTCGACGCGCACCACGAAACGGGGGTCACCGTCGAGGCTGCTCCGCTCGAGCCCGAGCCCACGACGCTGCCCGACGGTGAACCCGTAGGCGCCGGAATGGCGCCCGAGGACCTGGCCGTTGGTGTCGACGACCTCCCCCGGCTGCTCGCCGAGCTGCCGGGTCAGCCACCCGCGGGTGTCGCCGTCGGGGATGAAGCACACGTCATGGCTGTCGGGCTTGCGCGACACGGCGAAGCCGTGGTGGGCAGCCTCCTCGCGGACCTGCGTCTTGAGGGTGTCACCGAGAGGGAAGAAGGCCCGGGCCAGCTGGTCGGCGTCGAGGACCCCGAGCACGTACGACTGGTCCTTGGCGGGGTCGACGGCGCGGTGCAGCTCTCGGGAGCCGTCGGTGCGCTCGACCACCTGCGCGTAGTGGCCCGTGGCGACGGCGTCGAAGCCCAGGGCGACCGCCTTGTCGAGCAGGGCGGCGAACTTGATCTTCTCGTTGCAGCGCAGACAGGGGTTGGGGGTGCGACCTGCGGCGTACTCCTGCACGAAGTCGTCGATGACGTCACGCCGGAACCGGTCGCTGAGATCCCATACGTAGAAAGGGATTCCGAGCACGTCGGCGACGCGTCGGGCGTCGCCGGCGTCCTCGATGGTGCAGCACCCGCGCGCGCTCGTCCGCAGGGTGGCGGCGTCCTGGCTCAACGCGAGGTGGACGCCGACGACCTCGTGGCCGGCCCCCAGCATGCGGGAGGCCGCGACCGCGGAGTCGACCCCGCCGCTCATGGCGGCGACGACCCGCATCAGCGGGCCCCCGCAGCGCGCCGGGCCCGCTCGACCGCCGCAGGCAGGGCGGCGAGGAAGGCGTCGACGTCGTCGTCGTCGCTCGTGCGCCCCAGCGTCACCCGCAGGGCTCCCCGCGCCTCGTCGTCCGACAGCCCCATCGCGAGCAGCACGTGGCTCGGTCGGGGCACCCCGGCCTGGCACGCCGATCCGGTCGAGCACTCGACGCCGGCAGCGTCGAGCAGGTAGAGGAGAGAGTCTCCGTCGCAGCCCGGCACGAGCAGGTGCGCGTTGCCCGGCAGCCGTCGGCGCACGTCCCCCGGGTGCCAGAACCCGCCGGGTCGGATCCCTCCGCCCAGGGCCAC
Source organism: Actinomycetales bacterium (assembly GCA_038230235.1). Classification (GTDB taxonomy): domain Bacteria; phylum Actinomycetota; class Actinomycetes; order Actinomycetales; family Dermatophilaceae; genus Lapillicoccus. Next base: position 50,001 of record JBBRNQ010000004.1, on the reverse strand, counting down.
GGCACTCTCGACGAGGCGGTCGCGCAGACCGGCGAGCCGCTTCGCCTCGGTGTCGATCTCTTCCACCGACTCGGTGAGGGCCACGGCGAAGGCACGGATGGCTGCCACGTCGAGGGTGCCACTGCGCACGCCGCGCTCCTGCCCACCACCGTGGCTGAGGGGCACGAGCACCGCGTCCCGCCGCAGCACCAGGGCTCCGACCCCCACCGGCCCCCCGAGCTTGTGGGCGGTCACCGCGACCAGGTCCACCCCGCTGGCCGTGACGTCGACGGGCAGGTGACCGACGGCCTGGACGGCATCGCTGTGCACCGGGATGCCGTGCTCGTGGGCCACCGCGGCAATGGCCTCGACGTCCTGCACGGTGCCGACCTCGTTGTTGGCCCACATGACCGAGACGAGGGCGACCGACCCGGGGTCGGTCTCGACGGCGCGTCGTACCGCTTCGGGGGTGACGACCCCCTCGGTGTCGGGGGCGACCCAGGTGGCGTCGGCCCCCTCGTGGTCGACGAGGAAGTCGATGGTGTCGAGCACCGCATGGTGCTCCACACCACTGACCACGATGCGGCGACGCCGCGGGTCGGCATCCCGTCGGGCGGCGAGGGTGCCCCACAGGGCGAGGTTGTCGGCCTCGGTGCCGCCGGAGGTGAACACGATCTCGGAGGGGCGCGCGCCGAGGGCCGCCGCCACCTGCTCGCGCGACTCCTCGACCACCCGCCTGGCGGCTCGACCCGAGGTATGGAGCGAGGAGGCGTTGCCTGTGTGCGTGAGGGCCTCGCTCATCGCTGCCACCGCCGACGGACGCATGGGCGTCGTCGCGGCGTGGTCGAGGTAGTGGGGCACGTCCCCATCCTAGGTTTCGTGCGGCGCACTCCCGACGTCGGTTCGCGGGCGGCCGGCATCATCCGAACGGCCGATGCGGATCCGCCGGATACCGGGAACTTGGGGAAAAGACGCCGATGGTGCTGCCCCGACTTCTCGGCGAGGATTCCATTACGAGGTCGGCGCACTGCCGCGGTAGGTTTCCCGCGCACGTGCTCTTCCGGCCCCCCACCCCCACCCCCGCCCCCACACGAGCCGCCCGTCCCCCCGATCGGCTCGTCACGAAAGGTGACTCCCATGCGCAGCACCCGGATCGCGCCGACCCCCACTCGGACCCTTCTGCTCGCCGCCCGCGCTCGCCAGAGGCAGGGCAACATCCGCCCGACGCACGGCACCACCGGATGCCGCGACGTGTCGATGTACCGGCCCCTGAGCACCAAGGTCCAGACCCAGCCCTGGTAGGTCGGCGCTCCTCCGGGTCGCCCGGAGGTCAGGGTCGGGGATCTCCGACCAGCAGGGCCATGTCGTGCACGTCGAACCACCGGCCGTCGCGACGGCCCGCGTCGCGCCGTACCCCCTCCAGGCGGAAGCCGCAGCGCAGATAGACCCGGATCGCCGCCGCGTTGTCGGCATTCACCTCGAGGGCCAGACGGTGCAGACCGAGTGGCCCCAGCGCGAAGTCGCGCACGAGCCTCGTGGCCTGTGTGCCGTAGCCCCGGCCGAAGACCGCCGGGCCGGTGAGGGCGATCCGGAAGGTCATCGCCTCGACCTCCTCGTCGAGCTCCATGAGCACGACCTCGCCGATGACGGCGTCGTCCTCGACCCGCACGACGGCCCAGTCTGCGCGGTCCTCCCGAGAGGCGGCGTTGGCCAGACCCTCCCGGACCCGCTTGCGGGCGAACTGGTGCATGGTGCCCGTCCCGGTCCGCACGTCCTCGTCGAGGAACATCGGCCACAACCCGTCGAGGTGCTGCACCCCCATGGGTTCGAGGCGCACGAGGTCACCCTGCAGGACAGGCTGGTGGGTGAGCAGGAGAGGGTCGAACACAAGGCGAAGCCCAGCACGTCGCGTCCGCTGCGGCAAGGGACCGCGCCGCGGCGACCGGGGGCAACCTGACCTTGCCCCCTGGGAGGTGACCGTCAGAGGGCCCCGACGCCGATGGGTGAGCCGTTGCCGCTGGGGGCGTCGTACCCCGTGACCCCACGGCAGAGGTAGTCGCCGCCGCAGAACCCGTTGGTCCCGCCGACCACGTCGTGCAGGGAGGCACCCGGGGCGTAGGTCCGCGCCGCCGTGTCCATCGTGGGCGCGTTGCCGGCGAGACCGATCATCCCCGCGACCAGCGGGGACGACAGGCTCGTCCCGCCCACGACGATCCACCCGTTCGATGCTCCGAGGCCGAAGGTGTCGTAGACGGCCAGGCCGGTGCTGGGGTCGGCCACGGCGGAGACGTCGGCGATGGTGCGCATCGAGCAGTGTGTGTCGTGCTGCCACGCGGGCTTGGTGACGTAGGCCGAGCACCCGCTGCCGGCGCCGCTCCACACCCGCTCGGCCCACGCCCCGGACCGGTGGGTGAGGGTGGTGCCGCCGACCGCCACCGACGACGGCAGCACCGCCGGGAAGGCCGCCGTCGTGAAGCCGAAGTCACCCGAGGACACGACCTGGGCCACGCCCGGGTGGGTGTAGAAGTCACGGGCGTAGCGCTGCATCCCCGCGAACTCGTCGGTGCCGTAGGAGTTGTTGACGATCCTGGCGCCCAGGGCGACGGCCCGGTTGACGGCCGCGCCGATGTCCTTCAGGGACGACGTGTCGGCCTCCACGAGCAGGATGCGGCAGCGCGGGCAGGCTGCGCTGACGGCCTGGGTGTCGAGCGACGTCTCCAGCCCCCAGCCGGGGTCAGGGGCCGGCAGCCGCTGCCCGCCGCGCTGGTCGACCTTGCGGAAGCACCCGGAGGCGCTCGTGCAGGGGGGCAGACCCCAGGTACGGCGGGCGACCGCCAGGTCGGCCTCGATGTTCGGGTTGTCGTAGGCCCCGACGATGGCCACCGTCCGGCCCGCCCCCGCTGTGGGGTCGAGTCCGTAGGCCGCCTGGATGTTGGCCGGACCGTAGCCCTCGGTCGGCAGGGGGAGCCCGCCGCGGGCCGTGGCCGGGGCCACGGCGCCGGAGCCCGGGAGCCACTGCGCGAAGCACCGTACGGACCCTGCCGGAGCCGCCGAGCACGCCGGGCGCGCCGCGCTGGTCCAGCCTGCCGCCCCGGCGGAGGCAACGGCCGCGACGGGCGCGATGGGCGCGGTGGGCGCGGTGATGACGAAGGCCCGCTGCACGGTCTGCTTGAAGGTGCTGCCTCCCGCGTCAGCCGCGGAGACCGACACGTCGACCTTCGACCCCACGAGGAACGACGGCAGGTCCACCTGGGCGCTGTACCGTCCGCCGCCGGCGGAGACGAGGGGGTAGTCCTGGGCGAAGTACCCCACGGGACGCACCGTGATCGTGCCCGACGTGATGCCCGCGAGCGGGGAACCGGGCACCCGGCCCAGCTCGACGGAGAGGGTACGGCGCCCTGCGGCGACACCTCCGAACCCGTCGGTGGGCAGCAGGGCCCGGCCCTGGAGGACCGGGAGCACGCGGCACGCTGTTCCCAGGCACTGCTGGCCCGGTGGGGCCGGTGCCCCCGCCCCGGCAGCCGAGGAGAACGACATCTCGGTGTGCGTCCGCGTCGAGAGCAGGGGGTCGGCGAAGTAGTGGTCCACGTCGAGGACCGCGGTGTAGGTCGCGGCCGCAGCCGGGGCCGGGAGGTTGGCCACCCCGAGCAGGTCGTCTGCCGACAGCAGGGTGGTGGTGCCCCGGGTCAGGGAGAAGTGGGTGACGGGCGTGCCGTCGGGCGAGCCGAAGAGCGTTCCGGAGTGGGTCTTCGTACCGTCGTCGAAGGCGTCGAGGATCAACGTCAGGCCCTCGGTGGAACGGCAGGCCAGGCAGGCGTGGGTCACCGAGGGATCGGGCACCGCGGGTGCGAGGGGGGCGTGGCGCCACGTCACCGTGCGGGTGGTCCCCGGCAGGTAGGTCTCGAACCCCTCGAGGATGTCGAGGTCGTCGGCGCGGGTGTTGCCGAACTCGCTCTCGCTCCAGCCCACCGCGTCGGACGCGTAGACGTAGGAGGTCAGGGTGACGGGAACGGCGATCGGGCGCAGGGTCGTGAAGACGAAGAACGCATCGGGAGCCACGGCGCTGCGACCGAAGACCGTTGCCTTCCCGTCGGTGTCGGTGTCGTGGCGCTCGGTCACCGTGGTGAGCCGACCGCTCGGGAGCGCCGGCTGCACGGCGGACCGGTTGACGACCGGCGACGTGAAGGACAGGTCGTAGACGTAGGCCGCAGCTGCGGGACCCACGAGGTGGAAGGCGGTCGAGACCGACTGCGTGCCCCGAGTCGGTGCGCCGACCGGGGCGACCGAGAGCCCACCCTGAGAGGAACCGCCTGTGCCGACGCTGACACCGGCGAAGCCGAGGGCGTCCGTGCGGGTGTAGGTCACGTCGACCTCACCCCCGGTGACGGGCCGTGGCGTCGTCACCCGGGCGGCCAGGGTGGCCGTGCGCGCGTCGACGGTCAGCACCTGACCGTCGCCCGACACCGTGGTCTCGCGCAGCGGCACCAGCTGTGAGACGAAGGTGTTGTCGGCCCGCTGCCGGCTGAACGAGAAGGCGCCGGAGTAGGCCCCGGCGGGCACGCTGACCCGGGCCTCACCCTTGAGGATGGACACGAAGGCGGTGTAGCGCCTGCCGTCGACGACGTTGAGCAGCAGCCCGAAAGACGTTGCCGGGGCTCCCCGGTCGTCGAGGCCCTTGATCACGAGCGTGTGCATGACGAAGGACGGGATGACGGGTGTCCTCGCCCCGGCTGCGCCGATCCGTGAGACGCCCGCGAAGACCCCGGTGGAGCCGCCGTGGGCGACTGCGGTGGCCTCACGGGCGAGGGCCGCGCCGAGGGCAGGCGCCGAGCCCTGGGTGAGGGTGCCCGTCGCGACGCCGGCCGCATCGGCCGTCACCGTCACCCCCGGGAGGCGTGGTGCCGCACCCGCGTGGTGGATCGCCAGGGTCAGCCCACCCGCTCCTACGGGTGCCGCCGCCACCTCGAAGAGGCTGGGGTCGAGCAGCCCGCCGACGAGACCGGAGACCGCGGCCGGGACGACGTAGTGGGCCCCGCCGCCGTCGAGCTGGCTGACCGGACCGGAGCTTCCCGGCCCGCGGACGAGCGTGTACGACGGGTGCCCGGCCGCCTTGTCGACGACGACGCGGTCACCGGTCGGCAGCAGCCGCACCTGGGAGCGGGCCGTGACCGGGGCGACCCGACCGGCGGCGGTAGCCGGGGACGTGACCACCGTGGTCGGGCCAGGGTCGAGCCCCGGCCGGGGAGCCGCCGAGGCGGGGGCGACGAGGGCGAGCGCCGGCACCAGTGCGGCGACGAGGACCCCCGCACGCGTTGCTCGGAGGGCGGTCCTGATCCGGGTACGACGGAGTGCCGACACTGGCGTTTCCCCCACAGCTCGATCCGTCGGGGACAGGCCCCGACGCCGGGCCACCGTGGCCCCGGGCAGAGCCTCCCGCACCTGCCCCGCCTGCGCAACACCAGAGGGGCACCCACCACGCTGACGTGGTCGGTGCCCCTCTGGGATGTGCTCGGGACGTGCTCGGGATGGGCGCGGGATGGGCGCGGGAGGTGTGGGGTGCGTCAGCCCTTCGAGGACTTCACCACGTCGGTGGCCTGGGGCAGCACCGCGAAGAGGTCGCCGACGACGCCGAAGTCGACGAGCTCGAAGATCGGTGCCTCCTCGTCCTTGTTGACGGCGATGATGGTCTTGCTCGTCTGCATACCGGCCCGGTGCTGGATGGCCCCGGAGATGCCGCAGGCGACGTAGAGCTGTGGCGAGACCTGCTTGCCGGTCTGACCCACCTGCGAGGTGTGGGGGTACCAGCCGGCGTCGACGGCGGCCCGGCTGGCGCCGACTGCGGCCTTGAGGCTGTCGGCGAAGTCCTCCACCTTGGAGAAGTCGCCACCCGTACCGCGGCCGCCGGACACGACGATGGCGGCCTCCGTGAGCTCGGGACGCCCCGACTTCTCCTTGGGGTTGCTGGCGGTGATCTTCGCGGTGCGCGCGAGGTCGGACGCGGTGAAGGAGACCGCGACCAGCTCCGGCTGGGCTGGCTGCTGCTGGGGCGGCGCCGAGTTGGGCTTGACCGTGATGACCGCGTTGCCCTTGCTGGGCGTCGACTTCACGGTGAACGACCCGGCGAAGACCGACTGGGTGGTGACGATCCTGCCGTCGACCGACTGCACGTCGACGGCGTCGGTGACCAGGCCGAACCCGGTCTTCACGGCGAGCCGGGCGGCGATCTCCTTGCCCTCGGGCGTCGAGGGGATGAGGACAGCGACGGCGGAGGTCTCGGCCACGAGCTGCTCGAGCAGCTCGGCCTGCGGCACCACGAGGTAGTCGGTCAGCTCGGCCGAGTCGGAGTGGTAGATCTTCTGTGAGCCGTACTTGCCGAGGATGTCGGCGGCGGCCTGGACGTTGGCGCCCACGAAGACGGAGGAGGGCTCGCCGATGCGGCGGGCGATGGTCAACAGCTCGGCGGTCGTCTTGCGGACCTTGCCGTCGAGGTGGTCGGCCAGGACGAGGACTACGGCCATGGGATGTCTCCTAGGAAAGTATCGTTAAGTCTGGTCAGACGAACTTGTGCTCGGCGAGGAAGGCGGCGAGCTTCTTGCCGCCGTCGCCCTCGTCGGCGACGATGGTGCCCTGCTGGCGGGGAGGCCGGGCCGAGAACGACTCGACCGTCGTCCACGAGCTGCCGAGGCCCACCTCTGCGGCGTCGACCCCGAGGTCGCCGAGCGACCAGGTGTCGACGGGCTTCTTCTTGGCCGCCATGATCCCCTTGAAGGAGGGGTAGCGCGGCTCGTTGATCTGGTCGGTCACTGACACGAGCGCCGGCAGGGAGGCCTCGATCGTCTGGGAGGCGACGTCGCCGTCGCGCCGCACCGACACGGAGGTGGCGGTCACGGTCAGCTCGGAGGCGTAGGTGACCGCAGGCAGGCCGAGGCGCTCCGCGAGCATCGTGGGGACGACCCCCATGGTGCCGTCGGTCGACGCCATGCCCGTGAGGATGAGGTCGGGCGCGGTCTCGAGCTTCTCGATCGCCTTCGCCAGCAGCAGTGACGTCGCGCCGGCGTCGGAGCCGTGGATCGCGTCGTCCTGCACGTGGACGGCCTTGTCGGCCCCCATCTGGAGCGCCTTCTTGGTCGCGTCGGCAGCGGCGGCGGGACCGATCGTGAGGACGGTCACCACGCCGTCGTTGGCCTCCTTGATCTTGAGGGCCTCCTCGACGGCGTACTCGTCGAGCTCGGAGAGCAGACCGGCCACGTTGGTGCGGTCGGTCGTGTTGTCGGAGTCGCTGAAGGTGCGGTCCGCCTGGGCGTCCGGCACGTACTTGACGCAGACGACGATGTTCATAGGGGGAGCGTCCTCTTCCGTTGCGGTCCGAGGTGGCCCGGGTCGGCTCACCTCGTGGAGTGTCCCGGGGCCTGGTCGGCCCCGGTCCGGTGGAACCCTGTCATTGTCTCAGCCGCGCTCTCGTACGGCAGACTCGCTGCTGCGTGACGCTGACGACACCGCGATGTTACCTGTCGGTAACTCCCGGTCCAGCCTCAGCGCGCCGTGACGGTGAGCACAGGCTAGCCGGGGCCAGGCAGCCCTTGGGGGTCACTCGCTCAGGTCCCGTGCACCTGGTCGCGCAGCCGGCGGTAGGTGCTGCGCACGACGGGCGCCCACGCTCCCCCGGGAGTCAACGAACTGGTCGGGCGCGTCCACGTCGGCAGCTCACTGGACGCACTGTCAGCCCCGCCCGCGGTGGCCAGGACCCACGCGGCCTGGCGGGCCGCTCCGAGCGCGACGTACTCGCCGGCGGACGGCACCTCGACCGGGGCGCCGAAGAGGCCGGCCGCCACCTCCTGCACGGCCAACGAGCGGGCGGCGCCTCCGATGAGCAGGACGCGGCCAACCAGGACCCCGTGCTCTCGCAGGGCGTCGAGCCCGTCCGCGAGGCCACAGAGCATGCCCTCGACCGCGGCGCGCGCGAGGTTCTCGGGCGTGCTGTTGAGGCGCGTGAGACCACCGATGGTGCCGGTGGCGTCGGGGAGGTCAGGAGTGCGTTCACCGTCGAGGTAGGGCAGGAGCGACAACCCGCCAGCACCCGGTGCGGCGGCCAGGGCGAGCCGTTCCAGCCCGACCAGGTCGGTGCCGAGCATCGCCGCCATCGACGTGAGGACCCGGGCCGCGTTGAGCGTGCACACGAGCGGGAGGTAGCGACCCGTCGCGTCGGCGAAGCCGGCGACCAGACCGCTGGCGTCGGCGGTCGGCCGCTCACTGACCCCGAACACCGTGCCGCTGGTGCCTAGCGACACCACGATGTCAGCCGGGCCCAGACCGAGACCGAGGGCCGCCCCCATGTTGTCGCCCGTTCCGGGCCCGACCAGCAGCCCGGACGGCGCCCGTCCGGCGGCCTCGGCCGGGCCGACCACGTCAGGCACTCCGAGCGCGCGCCCGAAGCCGAGCTCGAGCAGGTCGGTGCGGTAGCGCTCCTCACCCGAGGACCAGTATCCGGTGCCCGACGCGTCACCCCGGTCGGTCACCAGGCGCACCCCGGCGAGGTCTCCCCCACCGACGATCTTGGCCGTCAGCCAGTCGTGCGGGAGGAGCACCTCGCGCACCCGGGCCGCGTGGTCCGGCTCGTGACGGGCCAGCCAGCGCAGCTTGGTGACCGTGATGCTGGCGATCGGCACCGTGCCTGTGGCGTCCGCCCAGGCCTGGGGCCCACCGAGCTCCGAGACGAGCTCCTGGGCCGAGGCCGCCGACCGGGTGTCGTTCCACAGCAACGCCGGTCGCACGACCTCGCGGTGCTCGTCGAGGGTGACCATCCCGTGCTGCTGCCCGGCGACGGAGATGGCCTCGACCCCGTCGAGCAGTCCACCGGAGGTGGCCTCCTGGAACGCTGCCCACCACACCGCCGGGTCGACCTCCGTGGAGTCGGGGTGGGCGGCTCGCCCCTCCCTCACCACGTCACCCGTCTCGGCGTCGCAGACGATGACCTTCGTGGACTGGGTGGAGGAGTCGACCCCGGCGACGAGCGTGCTCATGCCGACAGTCTGGTCCAGCCGTGGCGGCGAGCCCGCACGGCCGTCACTCCCCGTCGAGCAGACGGGTCAGCGTCGCCCGGGCACCGATCTCGTGCAGCGAGGCCAGCGACGCCGCGTACGACGTCGTGAACCGCTCGTGCTGCGCGAGGTCGCCGAAGAGGCGCTCGTCCTCGACGAAGGCGAGCGGGTCGTCCTTCTGACGCGCGGCGGCGGCCATCACCCGCTCCTTGAGCTGGTCGACGACCTCGATGGGCTCACCCTGCTCGTCGACTCCCTCGGCGTAGCGGGCCCACGAGGCGACGACGAGCGCCGACCGCTCGACCGGCCCTCCCGTCTCGAGGTTCTGCCGGATCACGGGGACGAGCCACTTGGGGATCCGGTCGGAGCTCTCGGCGCACAACCTGGCCAGGGTGTCGCGCACCTCGGGGTTGGCGAAGCGCTCGATGAGCTGGTGCTTGTAGGCGGTCAGGTCGACCCCGGGCACCTCGTGGAGCGTCGGCGTCGCCTCGTCGTCCATGTAGCCCAGGAGGAACTGCGTGAACAGCGGGTCCTGGCAGACCTCGTGGGCGTACCGGTAGCCACTGAGGTAGCCGAGGTAGGTCAGGGCCTGGTGGCTGGCGTTCAGCAGCCGCAGCTTCATCAGCTCGTAGGGCTCGACGTCAGGGACCAGCTGCACGCCCACGTCCTCGAACGGCGGTCGCCCGGCGGGGAAGTCGTCCTCGAGACACCACTGGGTGAAGGGTTCGCAGACCACGGGCCAGGTGTCCTCCACCCCGAAGTCGGCGGCGAGCTGGGCGATGTCCTCGGGTGCGGTGACCGGGGTGATGCGGTCAACCATGCAGTTGGGGAAGGAGACGTGGCCGGTGACCCAGTCGGCGAGGGCAGGGTCCTTGAGGCGGGCGAAGGCCGTCACCATCTTCTTGGCCACGTCACCGTTGCCGGGGATGTTGTCGCAGGACATGACCGTGAACGGTGCCGTGCCCGCGTCACGACGCCGGCGAAGGGCCTCGGTGATGAACCCGAACGGCGTCGTGGGGACCGCCCCCGGCTGCAGGTCGGCCTGGATGCTCGGCGCCTCGGCGTCGAACTCGCCGGTCGAAGGGTGGAAGAGGTAGCCACCCTCGGTGATGGTGAGGGAGACGATCCGGGTCGTGGCGGCCGTGAGCAGCTCGAGGACGCGGTCGGGGTCGTCGGAGGCGAGGTGGAAGTCGACGATCGAGCCGATGACCCGGGGTTCCCGGCGCCCGTCGGGGTGCTTGACCACGAGGGTGTAAAGGCCCCCCTGAGGGACGAGCGCGTCCCGCATCCGCGCGTCCTGGGGCATCGTGCCGACCCCGACGATGCCCCAGTCGAGGGCCTTGCCCTGGTTCATCAGGGCGTCGAGGTACATGGCCTGGTGGGCGCGGTGGAACCCGCCGACCCCGAAGTGGACGATGCCCGGGGTGACGGCACTGCGGTCGTAGGTCGGACCCGGCACCTGAGGGGGCAGCGTGTCGAGATGGGTCGGGGTGAGCTGGGTCATGGGAGTTGAGTCTCCTTGCGGGAGAGGGGATCTAGCGGACCGCGCCCATGGACAGCCCTTGCACGAGCTTGTCCTGGGCCGCGAAGCCGGCAATGAGGACGGGCAGGGACACCACGAGCGACGCCGCACAGACCTTGGCCAGGAAGAGCCCCTGGCTGGTGACGAACCCCGTGAGGAAGACCGGGGCCGTGGAGGCCACGGTGCCGGTGAGCACCCGGGCGAACAGCAGCTCGTTCCAGCTGAAGATGAAGCAGATCAGTGCCGCTGCCGCGATGCCGGGGGTGACGACGGGCGCGATGATCTTGCGCATCGTCATGATGATGCCCGCCCCGTCGATCTGCGCGGCCTCGAGCATCTCGATGGGCACCTCGGCCAGGAACGACCGGAGCATCCAGACCGCGATCGGCAGGTTCATCACCGTGTAGAAGAGGACCAGCAGCCAGATGTTGTCGAGCAGGCCGACCTGCTGCGCGAAGAGGTAGATGGGCAGCAGCCCCGCCACGACGGGCAGGAACTTCGTCGAGAGGAAGAAGAACAGCACGTCGGTCCACTTGCGCACGGGCCGGATCGACAGGGCGTACGCCGCAGGGAAGGCCAGCACGATCACCAGGATCGTGGAGAAGATGCTTGCCGTGGCCGAGTTGATCAGCGGGGGCAGCGGGCCGGCGCTGAAGAACGCGCGATAGCCGTCGAGGCTGAGGGGCGCGAAGAACGACGGCGGGTTGGTCGCCGCGTCGGCCTCCTTGTGGAAGGAGGTCAGCACCATCCACAGGACCGGGAAGACGAACGCCAGGCCGATCACCCAGGCCACCAGCCCGAGCAGCTTGGCCCCGACCGTCGGCCGCTGGTGGCGGAGCACGGCGGGGGCGGAGCGCGAGCCCGCGCGCGTGGCGGCGGGTGCCGAGGTGGTGGGAGTGCTCATCGGTTCTCCTCCTTGAAGAGGCTGAAGACCGTGCGCAGCGCGACCGTCGCGACGATGATGGTCAGGACGACCACGATGACGCCGGCGGCGGACGCGAGCCCGTAGTCGTGGGCCGTGTAGAACGTCTGATAGATGTAGTAGGGCAGGTTTGCCGTGCCCAGACCGCCCGACGTGATGGTGAATACGTGGTCGAAGTTCTGCACCACGTAGATGGTGCCCAGCAGCCCGGACAGCTCGATGTAGGGGCGCAGGTGAGGCAGGGTCATCTTGGTGAAGATCTGCCAGGCGTTGGCCCCGTCGATGCGGGCGGCCTCCACCACGTCGAGCGGGCGGCTCTGCAACCCGGCGAGCAGGATGAGCATCATGAAGGGCGTCCACTGCCAGACGATCGCGAACATCACCGCGAGGAAGGGGTAGCGTCCGATCCAGTCGACCTGGGGGGCGTTGGCGCCGAAGACACCCTTGAGAACGCCGTTGAACAGGCCGTACTCGGGGTTGTAGAGGGCGTGCTTCCACAGCAGGGCGGCTGCGACCGGCACGATGAGGAACGGCGTGATCATCATGGTGCGTACGGCGCCGCGCCCCCAGAACTTCCGGTCGAGCAGCAGGGCGATGCCCAGACCGAGCAGGAGCGAGACGATGACGACCGAGAGGGTCAGCAGCACGGTGGTGATGATGGCGGCACGAGCGTCAGGGTCGGTCAGGACGGTCTGGAAGTTGGCGAGGCCCGCGAACTTGCGGCGGTCCGGGTAGTAGGCGTTCCAGCTGATGAACGACGTGACGATGGTGACGACGAACGGCAGCTGGGTGACGATGACGACGAGCACGAGTGCGGGAAGCAGCGGCGCCCTGCGGGCCCAGTCTCCTGAGCGCTGCAGGGCCTTGCTCGGCTTCTTGCCCGCACCCGACCCCGCGGCACCCTCGCGGGTGCCGCGGGCCGAGGACGTGGTGGTGGTGGTCATGGGGTCAGCTCACGTCACTTGTAGCTCTTGGCGACGGTCTCGGCCTGGGCCTGACCCTTGTCGAGCGCGGAGTCCACGGTGTCCTGCCCGGCGATGGCCGCGCTGACGTACTGGCTGACCTTGGTGCCCAGGTCGGGGAACTCCGGGATGTCGACGAACTGGATGCCGGGCGCCGGGCGAGGCTGGACCCCCGGGTTGTCGGGGTTGGCCGTCTCGATGGCCGACTTGGTCGCCGCCGCGAACGCGTCGGCGCTCTTGAGGTACTCGGCGTTCGAGTAGGTCGAGGCCCGTTTGCCGGCGGGGACCTTCGCCCACCCCAGCTGGGCACCGACGAGCTCTTCGTACTTCTTGCTCGACGCCCACGAGATGAACTTCCAGGCGGCGTCCTTCTTCGCGCTCTTCTCCTCGGCCGCCCAGGACCAGGTGTAGAGCCAGCCGGAGGAGTCGGTCTTGACGACCGGGGCCGGCGCGTAGCCGATCTTGCCCTTGACCGGGGAGTCACTGGCCTCGAGCGACCCGGCGGCCGACGTGGCGTCGTACCACATGGCCGTCTTGCCCTGGGTCATGTTGTTGAGGCACTCGGTGAAGCCGGCCTGGGAGGCACCCGCCTCGCCGTGCTGCTTGACGAGGTTGACGTAGAAGTTCGTCGCCTCCTTGAACTCCGGTGCGTTGACCTTGGGGGTCCAGTCCTTCTCGAACCAGGTGCCGCCGAAGGTGTTGACGACGGTGGTCAACGGGGCGAACAGCTGACCCCAGCCCGGTTGCCCGCGCAGGCAGATGCCGCGCATCCCCCCCGGGGTGTCGACCTTGGCCGCGATGTCGGCGACCTCCTGCCAGGTGGGCTTGGCCGGCATGGTGGCGCCCTTGGCCGCGAGGACGTCCTTGCGGTACATGAGGAACGACGACTCGCCGTAGAACGGCTCGCCGTAGATCTTGCTGTCGACGGTGAGGGCCTTGGTCATCGGCGCGAGGATGTCGGCCTGGTCGAACGCGGTGTCGGACTGCGTGTACGACGTGAGGTCGGCGACCCACTTGTTCTTGGCGTAGATCGGGATCTCGAAGTTGGACAGCGTGGCCACGTCGTACTGGCCCGCCTGCGAGGAGAACTCCTGGCTGGTCTTGTCCCGCAGGTCGTTCTCCGGCAGCACCGTGAAGTTGACGGTGATCCCGGACTCCTTGGTGAACTCCGGGGCCAGCTTCTGCAGGTCGACCATCTGGGGGTTGTTGACCATGAGGACGTTGATGGAGCTGGCGGTGCCGCCGCTCGCGGCCCCGCCTCCCCCTCCTCCACCGGCGCCGGAACAGGCGGCGAGCCCGATGGAGAGGGCGAACGCCCCCAGCACCACGGGGGCGGTGTTCGTCGCACGCGACATGAGTTCTCCTCGTTGAGTGTCTGCGGATCAGGCTGTGAGGTGTTCTGGTTCAGGCTGGTGAGGTTTGCTCATATGAGCGAGCCCTTGCTCATATGCTCAAGGTGGAGTAAAACGCTGTTCACGGGTCGGTGTCAAGGACCTGCGTGCACGATGGACCCAGTTGCGGCCGAGCCGTGATCAAGAGCCGGCCGCCACAGGCCGACGAGCAGGGAGGAGACCGAGCCCGTGGAGACGTCGTCGTTCCCCGGCGGGCCCGCCCTGCTGGTGCTCACGGCCACCGTGGCCCGGCGCTACTACGTCGACGGACGCTCCAAGGTGGAGATCGCCGACGAGCTGGGTATCAGCCGCTTCAAGGTGGCCCGGCTGCTCGAGAGTGCGACCTCGAGCGGTCTGGTGCGCATCGAGATCGGCCACCCCGGCAGCATCGACACCGACCTCTCGAGCCGTCTGCGCGAGCACCTCGGCCTGCGGACGGCCATCGTCGTCGAGACCGCCGAGGCCGACTCGTCGGCGCTGCGCGAGGTGCTGGCCCGCGCCGCCGCCGACCTGCTCTGCGAGACGGTGACCCGCGACGACGTCATCGGCCTCGCCTGGGCCCGCGCGGTCGCGAGCACGGTCTCGGCCATCACGTCGATCGCGCCCGCCCCGGTGGTGCAGCTGACGGGGTCGCTCCCCCGCGAGGACCTCGCGGCCACGTCGATCGAGATCGTGCGCGAGATGGCCTCACGCACAGGCGCCGAGGCCTCGTTCTTCTACGCACCCTTCCTGCTTCCCGACGCCGCGACCGCCGCCACGCTGCGACAGCAGCCCGACATCCGGCGGGCCATGGCTCGCTTCGCCTCGGTGACGAGGGCCGTCATCGGGCTCGGCGGCTGGGCGCCCGGACAGAGCACGATCTACGACGCCGTGGAGGCCGACGACCGGGCGTCGCTGGCGGCCGCCGGGACGGTCGCCGACCTCTCGGGCGTCTTCCTCGACGCCGAGGGCGACGTGGTGGGCCGCGAGCTCACCGAACGCCTCATCTGCATGGACGCATCCGAGCTCGCCCGCGTCACCGACGTGCTCGCCATCCCGTACGGCGTCGCCAAGGCACCGGCCGTGCTCGCAGCGGCCCGCAGTGGCCTGGTCTCCAGCCTCGTCACCCACGACGTCATGGCCACGGTCCTGCTGGGCGGGCCGGCGGTGAAGCGCCCGAGCTGAGGGGCCTCGCTACTTCGTCAGCACCTTCGCAGCCATTTCGGCCGGACGCTCCCGCCCGCGTTCGGCCTGCCGCCTGCGGCGGCGGTGGTCGTTCTCGAGGTCCCGCAGGGCGCGCACCACCACGACGAGCACGACGAGCGCCACCAGCCACGCGAGAACCTGGAGCGGCACGCCGATGGGCTGGCGCGAGAGCACGGGCCCGGGGGTCCCCGCAGGTGCCCCCGTGACCCACGAGAGGTCACCTGAGGTGACGGGCGCCCCGCGTCGCTCCACGACCGTGCGGATGGTCACCGGACCCCACTCCTGGAGCGACAGGGACGCCGACCAGCTGCCGGAGCCGGTGGAGGTCGCCGGAACGCGCGTCTCCGTGCCGGCAGCGCCCACGACGACCAGGGTGACCGCCGACACCGGGCCCGGGGAGGGACGCCGGCTGTCAGCGACGTGCAGGACGGCGACGTTCGACCCGGGCAGGTTGGGCCGCAGGGTCAGCTCCTCCTGCAGGTCGCCGACCTTCTGGGTGACCAGGTTGCTGGCCGTGGCCCGGGGGTCGAGGGTGATCGGGCGCTCCAGCGCGGGCTGCCCACTGGTCACGAGACCGGTGAGGACCAGGACGGCGAGCCCACCGGCGACCTCCGCGAGGACCAGGCGGCTCACCGGTCGCTGCGAGCGACGCAGGCGGCGGTGGGTGGTGAGTCCCGCCACGAGCAGAGCCCCCACGACGAGGATCTTGATGGTCAGCAGCCGGCCGTAGTCGGTGAGCACGAGCGCGTCCAACGACCCGACGAGCCCGCTCGCGAGGGCCAGCCCGGTGGCCACCATGACTCCCACAGCGGGGACCGCCACCGCGGCGAACGAGACGAACAGGGCGCGCGTCTCGGCCGCCGCCGGTCGGCTCCGGACCACGACGAGGACCAGGAGAGCCAGCGTGCCCAGCCACATCCCGGTCGACAGGACGTGGGCCATAGCCAGCCCGACGCGGACCGGGGAACCCGTTGCCCCGCTGCCGGAATGGCCCAGCAGGGCTCCGGCCCAGACGGCCAGCACGACGCCGACGCCGCACGCGCCGAGCGCCGCCCGGCTGCTGACGCGACCGAGGGCGTGCGCTCCCGCGGCGACGAGCAGCAGCCCCAGCTCGCGGACGGACCACCAGGCTCCATACCGGCTGTGCAGGATGGCGAAGCTGGAGGCAGGCGCTCCGAGCAGCTCGAGGCCGAGCAGGAGGAGTCCGCCGGCGGCCGCGGTCAGAGCGGCCGCCCGGACGACTCGACCCACCACGGTGAGAACGCGCGACCACCTCCGGGTGCGACGGGTCAGCATCAGCGAGGCGATCGGTGCCCCGCAGCCCAGGACCAGCCCGACGAAGACGACTGTGCGCAGGAGCGACTCGGGCACGTCGGGGGACGTCTCCGTCCACCCCACTGCCGCCACGCTCGTGCCCACCCCGAAGCCGAACGTGCCACTCGTCGCATGCAGGTCGTCGGCGGAGACGGTCGACCAGGTGACCTGGTAGGCGCCCCGAGAGAGCGAGCGCAGCGGTACCACCACCTGGGTGGTCTGCGAGTCCGCGCTGCTCTGCACCACGGTGACGCCCGTGAGCGGCTGCGGGCCGTTGCTGGTGATGAGCACGACGGAGGTGGCCGACTCGACCACTCCCTCGTCGAAGGTGAGGGTGAGCCGATCAGGTGACGAGACCAGGACGGCACCATCCGCCGGGTTGCTCGCGACCAGATAGGCGTGAGCCTGCGCGAGGGGCGCCCCGCTGACGACGATGACGGCAACCGCCATCAGCAGGGAGGCGCCCAGCAACAGGCGACGACGGAGGCGTCTGGACGGAGTCATCCGCGTCCTACTCAACCGGGACGCCGGAGAGGGTCTGGCCGTGGGCGGTGATGGTGGCCGTGTCGTGGGAGCGCACGGTGCCGCCGTTGTTGTAGACGAAGTAGTAGGTCTGGCCCACGGGGAGGCTGTGCCCCTGCTTCATCAGGGCCACCTTGTGGGTGGAGAGACCGGTCTCCGGGTTCGTCAGGACGGGGAGGTTCTTCTGGTCGTCCTGGAAGCGGGTGGCCTTGTCGGAGTCGAGGATGACGTAGCTGACCTGGACCAGCCCACCGTCGGCGACCACGGAGACCCGCGAGAAGCGCACCCCGAGGCTCTGCTCCATCACGGCGTTGGTCGGCATCACCGTGGCGGCGACCGCGGAGTGGGCGGTCAGGTTGTGGACGACCCAGCCCAGCAACGCGGCGACGACCAGGAGTGCGACGGCCTGGGTCCTGCGCGTGGTGGTCCCGCGCACGGCGGAGATGCGGTTCTTCATGATGTGCCCCTTGGTGGTGGGTGGGGGCCCGGCGGCGACTGTCGTCGCCGCCGGGCCCCGGAGTGCTGTACCAGTCGGACGCCCCGTCCGACCGTCGTACTACCTCGTCGTGCGTCTCCCCGCTCTGCCCGCTAGGGCGTGACGAGGAGGTTGTCCAGCCGCAGCGTCTGCCGCAGGCCGGGACTTCCCGGTATTCCCACGACGCCGAGCGACATCCCGGTGACTGACAGCCCTGTGGTGGCGCCCGTGGAGGTCGACACGGTCGTCGTTCCGCCGTTGAGGCTCATCGTCAGCTGCCCGGCCAGCACCGTCGCGGTGGACCGGGCAGGACCGGCCCGCCACGCCAGGGTGACCGTCGCCTTCCCCGTGGGCAGCGTCACGACTGTTCCGTTGACCGCGCCCAGGGTCCCCGCGCGGTTCATCACCGTGCGGAGCTGGACCTGACCGGCGGCTGCCCGCTGGACCTGCAGGCCGTAGACCTGCCCGGTGGTGCCGGTGGCCGACACGATCGTCGTCCACCCGGCCCGGGTGACCCCACTGGCATCCACGTCGACCGTGGTCTTCGTCGTGGCCTGCGGGCTCGGCAGTGCCGCCGAGACGGATGCTCCGGCCGTGACGTAGGCCGTGGCCGAACCCGACGTGACCTGCAGGGCCCCACCGGCAACGCTGGCTGCGCCGCTCGGCTGGCTCCAGGGAGCGGCCAGGGGTGCCGCGGCGAACGGCTGCTGCAGCAGGACGGGCGGAGTCACCGTGATCGTCGCCGACGCGGTGTTGCTCCAGTTGCCTGCCAGGTCGGACGCGCGGACATTGAGCACCCGCGACCCCGCCGTCACCCCGGTGACCGGTAGCGAGTCGAAGGTGAGCACGCCGTTGTTGATGGTTGACGTGACGCGAGTGCCGTGGCCGGCACCTGGGTCGGTCGTGCCCCACCAGAACTCCGCGGCTCCCAGCGTCGTCACCGAGGTGTTGGCGTCGGAGAACGGAGCCGAGACGGAGATGGTCGTCAGGATCTCCGCCGTCGCGGGAGCCGTCAGGACCCCGAGGGTCGGCGCGGTCTTGTCCACCGTGAAGGTCGTGTCCACGAAGGGTCCCCAGTTGCCCGCGGCGTCCTTCCCGTGGACGAACAGGTGGTAGTCGCCGTCCTTCAGGCTCCGCAGCTGCGACAGGGGCACCGAGCCATGGAAGTGCTCTGCGGTCGAGGTCAGCTTGGGGTTGTCCGGCACGAGCTGTAGACCGGTCCCGTTGACCGCGCCGATGATCGTCTTCGGGTTGACGAAGGCCTCGGCGTCGGTGATGTTGCTACCCGTCGTGCCGTCGTCGATGTTTGCCGACACCATCGCTGATCCCGGCGTGCCCGGTGCCGCGACCAAGCCGTTGGTGGGGCTGGGCATGAGACTCGCCACCGTGGTCGCGGGCCCGTCGAGATCGACGGTGAAGTCGACCCTGGTCGGCAGACCCCACAGGCCCCGGTTGTCGAGGCTGCGGATCCAGGCGGTGTGAACGCCCGCGGGGAGCGAGCCGAACGCCGAGCCCGTGGTGTTGTCCACGACCGCAGACTCCGCCACGATGGCCGTCTTGCGGTTGAGGGTCATGGGCGTCCAGCGCGTCGCCAGCTGGGCCGCCGTCAGGTCGGTGTCGCTGAAGAGATACTCGGCCCCCTGGACTGTGCCGCCGGTGGCGCTGGCGTCACCGGTGGCGTCGAGGGTGATGGCGCCCTTGAGGTTCGTCAGCGTCGGCGAGAGGTAGGCACCGGTCGTGTTGGCTCCGTATCCCTGGATCGTCAGGGTCCCTGCAGCAAGGGCACCCCAGTTGTTGCTGGAGTCCTGGCCGCGCACGTAGATGGTGTGCTTACCGCCACCGATCACGGACATCTGGGCCACGGTCAGCGTCCCGGCAACCGTGCCCGAGATCACGCCCGGGGTTGGCACCGTCATGGGGGTGCCGAAGCCGGGAGCGATCCCGGTCGCGTCGTCGATGACGTACTCAGCCCGTTGGATGGTGCTGGTGGTGGGTCCGGTCTTCGTGTCATCCACGGTTGCGGACACGGCGACGTCGGCCTGGCCGGTCGCCGGGTTGTCAACGAGCGCGACGGCGCTCGCCTTCGGTCCCACGACGTCGGTCGAGGCCACGGGGGCCTGGGTGTCGAGGACCGTCATCATGCCGCCGAATGCGACCTGAGTCGACCCGGACCCCGCGCTCAGGCCCGCGGAGTCGAGGTGCTGGCCGCTCTCGTAGAGGGTGAACTTGGTCGTGCCGTCCGCCGGGAGAGAGACCAGGCTGTCGGAGGTCATGCCCGGCTCGAGCACCGCGGTGACCTGGGAGTCAGGGAACTTCAGCGGGTGCCCGTCGCGCGCGGTGGTCTTCTGCACCGCACCCAGGATGGTCATGGGGTGCTGGCGCTGACCGGCGTTCACGTAGTGCAGCTTGACCGTGCTGCCCGCGTTCGTGGCAATGACCGGGATCTCGGGGAAGGTGTTGCCGTTGATCAGGCGGTACTGCGGGTTGTACTGGCGCATGTCGAACCCTGCCGGGTTCGCCGCGAGAGCCGGGTCGATCTCGCTGAGCACGATGACGGACTCGTCGGTGAAGTCCGTGGTGGAGGCCTGGTCGGAGGGCAGGACGACGAGCGCCCCGGCCAGACCCATGGCCACCTGTCGTGCCTGGTTGTTCGTCTGCCCCGCCTCGTAGAGGAAGGTGCCAGGCCGGGACGCGGTGAAGGTGTAGGTCGACGTCGCACCACTGGTGACGGCGGCACTGCCGAGGCCGGCGGTGAACTGGGTCGCCGCCACCCCGGGGAAGGCGAGAGACATCGTCTGCCCCGCCAGCGCGTTGTGCAGGGTGACCGTGACGCTGTCACCCTGGTTGACCACGAGGTTCGGCCCCGGGGCGGTCGGTGTGACCGGGGGGGTGGTCGCCACGGCGGGGTCCGCCGTCGAGAACCCCCAGATGGGCAGCACCTGCCCCGCGACCGTCGCGGTGCCGGCGGACGCCCAGAGGTCACAGGCGACCGAGGCACCCGTCGCCACGCAGCCGCTCGGCGCGAGCTTGCCCACCGACGTGGCTGGCGCCGCGGAGACGAGGCCGGGAGCCGCGGACGGGCTCAGGGCGGCAGCCGCGAGCGTCGGGACGGTGAGACCCTGGGCGGTCCCCGTCTGCAGGCAGGTCGCCGCGAGCAGCGACGTGCCACAGGCGGCGGCGAGCCGGATGAGGATCGGGGAGCTGGTGCCACGAGGCACGCGGGAGAGCATCGACATGGTGGCCTCAGTTCCCAGGGCAGCCGGTCGGCGGGTCGATGCGGTACAAGGTCATCATCCCTCCGAAGGTGGCTCCGTAGTTGGTGGCTTGCTGCAGGGCGTGGCTGTGCGCGATGTGGTAGTACTCGCCGCACTGGTTGTTGTCGGTGATGTACGTCGGGACGGCGTTCTTCTGTCCGAGGTACGGGCTCTGGCTGAACCAGGTGTCGGTGCCGACCAGGATCTGGTCGGTGATGGCCGGGATCTGGGTCGGGATGGCGTTCTTGGGCTGCCCCGTCGCCGGGTCGACGGTCCACTGCTCGGTGTCCTGCCAGTGGAAGACCACGTCGAGCGACTGTCCGGGCGCGACGTTGAGGTCGTACTTGTTGTACGACAGGTCCTCCTTGGCCGGCCCCTCGAGCGCCTGACCGTCGGTGGTCACCACCCGCTCGTCGCTGCCGTGCGGGTGGAACGGGTAGTTCTGGGTGCCCGCGTTGAGATAGCGGATGGCGTTCTCCGACGGGGCTGCCGGGTTGTACGGGCGGATGTGCACCATCGCGCCGTACGGCTGGTTGGGCAGCCACGACGCGTCGTTGGGGGCGAGCGTGTCCGGCATGCTGCGGCCGTTGATCATGAAGTAGCGCGCCCGGTAGTTCTTCCAGTCGACGGCCTGGCCGCGCTCGACGGCCAGGTGGACGTCGGGGTCGACCTCCGAGAGGAGGAAGAGGTACTCGTGGCCGGGGTCGAACGCCGAGTCAGCGCGGTCGTTGAGCTGACCGGGCGACGCCTTCGGGCGGACGACGAGGGCGCCGTACAGACCCATCTGGACCTGCTTGTCGGCGTCGGTGCCGCTCTTGTAGAGATAGGTGCCGGGTGAGCCCGCGGTGAAGGTGTAGGTCACCGATCCGGGGGTCGTGCCGGAGATGGCGTCTGCCGACTGGACCATCGAGGTCATCGCCCCGGACGAGCTGAGCTCCGGGCCGGCCGGCTGGCCGTCGGCCATCACCTTGCTCTGACCGGGGAAGATGATCGAGGTCGCCTCGGCGAGGTGGTTGTGCACGACGACGGTGACCGTGGCCCCGGAGGTCACACAGAGGACCGGGCCGGGGAACTGGAACGCCCGCTTCGCCTCGTCGGCGAAGCTCCAGGCGTAGATCGAGTTGCCGTCCGGCGTCGTGATGTACCCGTCGTCGGCCGTGAGGGTGAAGCTGTTGGTGGGACTCGAGTCGCAGGCCAGGCCCTCGGACGTCGCCGCCTGGGCCGAGCCGGGCATCGAGGCCGCGCCGGCGCCGACCATGGCCAGGACGACGGCACCGAGGCCGAGCCTGCTGGTGACGGGCGTCAGCAGTCCGGCCGGGGGCACCAACCGTCGTAGGAGTGAGGTCATCATCGTCGTCACGCCTTCGTCGTCTGGGAGAAGTCGACCGGGTAGTCGTTCGGGACCGTCTGGGGACCGAACGTGCTTGCCGGGGCGGCGACGATGATCTGGGTCATCATCCCGCCGTAGCCCGGGCCGCCACCGTTCGCCAGGAAGTTGTAGTCCCGGTCGTAGAGCAGGTAGGTGCCGGGAGTGCTCGGAGCAGTGAAGAGGACGTCCCGGCTCTCACCGGCCCCGATCGTCACGGTGTTGGTGGTCTGGTAGTTCGTCACGCCGTCGCGCCCCTTGAGCAGGCTCGCGTCCTTCGCGATCACGGTCAGGTCGATCTCGTCGCAGGTGAGCGAGTGGTCGTTGTAGCTGAGGCTCGACAGGCGCAGGAGCACCGTCTCGCCCGGGTTGCACTGGATCCTCGACGTGATCGGCTGGAACTGCAGGCCGCCCTGGGCCGTCGACGTCGGGTCGCCGTTCGGGGAGATCGTGTCCGGCCACGACCGACCGTTGAGGCAGGCGAAGGAGGGGTCGAAGTCGGTCCAGTTGCTGACCTGGATGTGGGCGTCGCGGTAGTGGGCAGCCGACCAGATCTCGCTCATCATGAACGCGTACTCGCGGTCGTAACGGGTCGTGCCGTCACCGTCGTTGTAGGCGTACTTCCCGGCGGGGATCGCCGGGGTGGTCGCTGTGGCCGCCACCCCCTTGTTCTGGACCGGTCGCACGAAGACCATCCCGGTCATCCCCATCTGCACGTGCTCCACGTCCTCGAAGTGGCAGTGGTACATGTACGTGCCGGCGTCGCGGACCTTGTAGTAGTAGTCGAAGTCGCGGCCGATCGGCACCGAGAGCGACAGCTCGGGCACACCGTCGAAGAGCGGGATCGCGTTGACGAAGCCGTGCCAGTGCAGCGTGTGACCGTCGAAGAGGTCGGGCCGCTGGACCAGACCGAGGTTGGTCAGGGTGATGGTGACCTCGTCGAGCTCGTCGAACCACATCATCGGAGCACTGATCTGCGCGTGGCCGCGCAGCGCAGCGACGCCCGAGGCGTCCAGGCCGGTGGCGTCACGGAAACCGAACACGTAGGTGTTGAACCCGCTCGGTGCCAACGGATCAGGAAAGAAGGGCAGGTCCGGGGGCGCCGACGGGGGCATCCGCACCCACCCGTCGGTGCCGACGAGGTGGACGGTCTTCTTGGTCCCCGTGGGTCCCGTGACGGCCGGTGCGAAACCCGGTGTCGCTACGGCCGGGGTGACCAGCCGCGACCCCAGGGCCGTGGCTCCCACCGCGGTGGCTCCGGCCAGCAGCGAACGCCTGCTGAGCCACGCGTTGCTCGACTGCTTCATCTGGCTGCTCTCTTCGCTGGGCCTGGACCGACGCTGCGGGCCGGACGTGGTGGGTAGTGGGTCGGGTCTGGTCGGGTCGGTCATGGGAGCTGGTCCGATCCGGCGTCGTAGCGGCCCGCGGACGGCCGAGGCTGGGCATCGATGTCGGTGGCCGGCGCGGCGACCGTGTAGCCCACCGTGCGGACTCCGTTGTTGTTCCCGGTGGGCTCGTCACCCCAACGAACCGCCACCGAAGGCTGGCCGACACCCCTGGCGGGCGAGCTGGTGCCCGAGAGGTGGTAGTTGCCCAGAGTGGTGAAGTCGAGGTTGGCCGTGACGATCGAGGCCATCCGGAACTGCGGGTTGGCCCGGTTGGTGAGGATGTAGACCCCCACGCCGTACGACGTCGCGAACGGGTCACTGGCTGCCTGGACGCTGCCACCGCTGTTGACGGAGCCCAGGTGGCCGGTTCCCCCCAGCACCGAGCCGGTGAGAGTCAGCTTGGCGGGGGCGGTGGCACCGGCTGCCTGGTCGACGACCTGCAGGTCCCACTCGTCGGCGGTCGCATCGTCGATACCGGTGATCACGCCGTAGGCCCAGGTGCCCGCCCTGTTGTCGTAGAAGACGTCGTTGAGCAGGGTCGGGTTGCCGAAGCCGAGCCACGAGGACGACGGGCTGCCGTCCCCGGCGCGACGGGTGGAGATGAGCTTGTCGTTGTTGGTCCAGGTGACGCCTGTCCGCACGGTGCCGACGCGCGTCGTCCCGGCGAACGCCGCGTTGACCCAGGTCTGCAGGGGGTCGCTGACCGCGCCCGTCGTCAGTCCTGCGGCGGCCGGCGAACCGTCGCTCGTCACGGCCGTGGCCGTCGTGATGTTCTTGGCCACCGTCGTGTTGGTCACGTCGGTGAAGAGCGCGTCGTCGAGGGAGATGCCGCCACCCTCGTGGGCCGAGATGTTGTCCACCACGGTGTCGTTGGTGATGGAGATCCTGCCCAGGTTGCCGGGCTTGGTGTTCGACCCGGAGACCTGGAGGAGCCTGATGCCGCCACCGTCGTCGTTGCCCAGGTTGGCCTCGATGACGTTCGAGTCGATGTTCAGCGGACCCGAGCCGGGGCTGAGTGCGCCAGGCGTCGGCGGGAGCTCGCCGGCGACCATGACGCCGCCACCCTCGTCGTAGGACTGGTTGAACCAGATCCGGTTGCGCCGGATCTCCCCGCCCTGGGCCCCCGTGCCGAAGCCGGTCGTCACGGCGCCGCCGTTGGGGACGTTCGCTGCGGTTGAGCCCATGTAGCCGAAGGCGGAGATGCCGCCGCCGTACTCCGAGGAGTGGTTGCCACAGACGGTGTTGTCGGTGACGGAGTAGCCGTTCGAGCCCTGGAAGAGCCCGATGCCGCCGGCGAGGTTGGTGCCACCGTTATCGCGCACCTGGTTGCGGGCGATGACGACACCGAAGTTGTGGTTGCCGGGGACGTACGGCGTACCCACCCGGATCCCACCGCCGTACGACCCGCCGTTGCCGGTGATGAGGTTGTCGGTGAGCTGGAGGCCGTTGACCCCGGCGTGGACGTAGACGCCACCGCCCTGGGTGATGAGGGCACCCGCGGCGCCGTACGGCGTCGTGTTGGCCCCCGTGATCACGTTGGGGGCGATGACGGTGTCGCTCTGGATGCCACCGGTGAGCTGGAAGCCGTCGAGGTTCGCCCTCCAGCTGGTCCCCGTAGTGCCGGTCGGGCCCCGGTCGTTCGTGGGGGCGAGGAACGTCACCACGGCCGCGTCGGGCACGGCCGGGTCACCCTGGTAGGAGAAGCCAGCCAGGGTGTTGAGCCACGACGTACCGATCGAGTTGTCGGGGCTGAACCCTGAGCCGTCGATGATCGAGCCGGGCACCCAGGTCGAGCCCTGGAACCCACCCGTACCCACGCCCTGGACGTGGATCCTGCTGTTGACGATGACGTTCTCGAGGTACTCCCCCCGCGGCGTGAGGGCCGTCGCCGAGTTGGGGTAGACGACGACGAGGGCGTACTTCTTGGACCCCTGGCCGTTCTGCGCCGCATTCACGCCGGCCTGGATCGTGCTGTACGCCTTGCCGGGACCCACCTCGTAGATCTGGGGGTTGGTCGAGACGGTGCCGAGCGTGCTGCCGGTGGCTCCCGTGACGACCTGCAGGTTGAGACCGTTGACGGTGCTCGCCCCGGCCGCCGTCCTGACGCTCAGGGCCAGTGCCCCGGGTGTCGTCGGAGCGTAGAAGGTGATCGTGGTGTCCGACCAGGTGAGCGTGTTGGTCGGCACTCCGCCGACGGTCAGGGTGCCCTTGGGGGTGCCGAAGTGCAGACCGTTGAG
The DNA here is from genome assembly GCA_038230235.1 of Actinomycetales bacterium. GTDB lineage: Bacteria > Actinomycetota > Actinomycetes > Actinomycetales > Dermatophilaceae > Lapillicoccus. The sequence goes on along the minus strand of JBBRNQ010000004.1, from coordinate 24,446 downwards.
CGTGACCGTCTTCTGGAGGTTGCTCGTCATCGTCCGGTTGTTGATGACCGGCTTGTCGACGGCGAACAGCTGCGGGTAGGACGTCGGGAGGTCACAGGCGGTGATGCCGGCGGGAGTGGTGTCGGGGAGCAGCACCGTCGACGCGACCTGTGTGGGTGCCTCGTCGGTCACAGTGTAGAGCCCAGGCCACGCCTGGAAGTTGGCGGCGATGGTGCGGTACCGCGGGTTGTAGTCGGGGTTGAGTGCCCCTGGCCCTCCCGGGTCGTTGCCGACGAAGCGGTACATTCCCGGGCACGGTCCGGCAGGCACCGGGCAGTTGTAGCTGCCGGTGGACGGCTCGAGCGACTCGTACAGGCCGTTGTAGTCGGTGTGCGTGGTGTCGACGAGGTTGCCGAAGGCGTCGTACAGGCCGACGGGAACGTACGGCATGCCCTGGGCCTCGCCGTAGTTGGCACTGGTCCGGTCGAGCGACAGGCCGAGGTCGTTGAGGGTCAGGCCCCAGAAGTGCGTGGGCACGGGCACCGGGGTGAAGAGGTTGAAGTTCGGGGAGGCCGTCTGGCCTGCACGGACGGTGACGAGCTTGTCCTGGCAGGACGGACGGTTCTGGCCCTCGAAGGGGCTGCCACCCACGTTGAGGAAGTCCGGGTTGACGGCGGGGTCGACGTGGACCGTGTGCAGGGTCCCGACGCACGAGGAGATGATGCCGGCCTGCTGGGAGGGCGGCTGCGAGGGCAACGGGCTGTTCTTCGGCGGCTCGGCGATGTGTCCGCCCCCGTGGCTGGCGGCCGCGTAGTCCTCCTGGGCGACGTAGTCGTCACCGGTGAAGACGTTGACGTCCTCCTCCGAGGTCACCTTGAACTCCGGCGTCTGCGGGCCCTTGTCATTCTTCGGGATGTCGACGCTGACGATGTAGTCGCCCGCGGGCATTCCGCTGAAGCCGTAGTTGCCGTTGACGTTCGTCGTGGCACCGGCGGGGTCGGCGTTCCCCGCCCCCATCGCGACACCGGCCATCGGCGCCTCGAGGCAGGTCTTGTTGGCGGACGGGCCCTGGTCGGGCAGGGCCTGCTGGTCGGTCGTGGTCATCGGGGTGCCGTTCCACAGCCGCGCGGTGCACCCCCTGGGGGCGTTCCAGCCCTCCGTGGCGTAGTGATCGAGCTCCGGGCCCTTCACGTAGGAGCCGTCCGTCGCCAGCAGGTAGCCGTCGCCCGAGCAGGTCTGGGTGGTGGGGTCGGTGCACTTGACCGGTGAGTACAGGTGCACCGTCAGCCCCGGGATGCCGGGCTGGTAGGACTCGGTGACCGCGTCCTTGGGGTCGAGCTCGTTGCGCGTGGTGTCGTAGGTGACGGTGCCGGCGATGCCGCCGTTGTCACCCTTGGCGTAGGGCTGGACGCCCCAGCTGACCGAGCCGCCGATACCGATGATCGGCAGGAAGTTGAAGTCGACGAGCCCACCTAGGACGGTGGTCGGGGACGGGTCGTTCTCGCCCTGGTAGGTGACCCCCGTCGTCTGGTACCGCGTGTCGAACGCCTCGAGGATGAGGAACTTGCCGAGCGGGTAGGTCTCGCGGATGTCGTAGTTGCCCTGGTCGTCGGTGGAGACGGTGTTGACGCCCTGGTCCATGACGGAGTTGTCGCGCTCGCGGACGGTCAGCTTGAAGTTGGGGATCCCGGCTTCGCCCGGGTCCTGCTTGCCGTTGCCGTTGGTGTCGGTGAAGACCGTGCCGTGGACGTGGGTGAACCACGCCGTCAACGGGACGAGCCCGATGTCGACCGCCTGCCCGTTGTCGACTGTGACGTTGACGCTGTTGAGGATGTAGTCCTGGTCGAAGTCCCAGGCCGTCAGCTGGTAGCTGCCGTCGGGCACGTTCGCGATGTCGAAGGTGCCGTCCGCCGCTCCACGGCCGACGTAGACCTGCTTGTCGCCGTTGTTGAGGTCCGACAGGGCGACCCAGGGGTTGGCGATCGGCGCACCGAGCTTGGCCCCGCTGGCGATCCCCTCGGCCGGGCCGGGCTGACCGCCCGAGCCCGCGATGTAGGGCAGCTGGGCCGAGACGTGGCCCTTGACGTGACCGGTGACGCCCGTGGTCGGGAGCGAGTCGCCGACCCTGACGAAGCCGAACTGGGTCGCCGGCACCGGCTCGGCACCCTTCATCACCTCGTTGTCGAGCCCGGAGTCACCGGCCTGCACCCAGATGTCGGTGTCGTGACCACCCTCGAGGGTCGTGGTCTCGGCCCAGTCGTTCTGCTGGCCCACTGGCGGTGAGACGAGCGCGGCGTACCGGTCCTCCCCGAGGTTCGGGATGGTGATGACGCCGGCGGAGTCGCTGGTGCAGCGCCCGGTCTGCTTGGCGGTGTCGATGACCGGGCGGGGGGTCGGGCTGGTGTCGTACATCATCGTGCCGTCGGTGTTGTGCTTGTACGGCGTGCACAGCGGGTTGCCGAAGTAGTCCGTGCTCACCCGGCCGGTGACGTCGCTGAGAGATCCGACGAAGCCGGGAAGACCGGGCTCGGCGTCAGCCTCGTAGGTCGCGTCGACCGGTGCATAGTCGTTGAACACCTGGATCTTGATCGTCGCGAGCGGCATCGGGGTCGGGAGCATCTTGACGGTGACCTTCTGGGTGGCACCGTTGACCGTGAAGTGGGATCCCGCGATCTTGTAGCCGTCGGCCGTCACCGAGATGAGGTACTTCCCGCCGTCGAGCGCCAGGCTCTTGGTGGCGTCGAGGTCGGCCTGCGTGCCCTGGGCCACGACGGGCGCCCAGCCGTTCGTGGCCCGGATGCTGGGCCACGCACAGGTGTTGACGATGTCGGTGCCGCTCGGGGAGCCGTTGGGGGCCTGGGACGGCAGGCAGTGCTGCGTGTCGCGGTTGGTCGCTGTGCCGGGGTCACCGGTGTCGTCCTTGTTGACCATCCACTGGTACGTCGTGATCGCATCCCCGAGGTGCACGGCAGCCATGTCCTTCAGCGACTGCACCCCCAGCGTGATGCTCCCTGATGCGTACGACGTCGCAGCCGCCGGGACGGCGGTTGGCGTCGCCGACAGCGCCGGCGCAGCCGTAGCGAGGGTGACCCCCCCTCCGCCCAGCACGGCGAGTGCACCGGTGAGCAGCGAGATGACCACCCGGCGAGAGCGGATGACACGAGCCATGACGGACCCCAATTCCCAAAGCAGTAGCAGACGCGGATGTCTGCAGCACGAACAGTGCACCGGCAGCGGGGGGTCCGACCCCAGCCCTGAGGGATCTCTCATGCTTGCGTCACGTGGCTGTCACGAGCCGGTCATCTGGCGGCCCCCAAACACCTATGAATACGACAAAGCGCCAAATGCCCCCCGATCCGATGTCGGTCGCGCCATACTCAGGAAAGCCGGGGTGGGGATCTGACGGTGACTAGCGACATGGGGTCTTTCGGGTGAGCTTGATTCTGGTCATCGACGACGAAGAACGAATGCGTGTCCTGCTCTCGAGGGCTCTCGAGCAGCACGGCTACACCGTGGTCGTCGCCGCTGACTCCGCACAGGCGGAGCTGCAGCTGCGCACGGCAGCGGTCGACCTGGTGCTGCTCGACCTGGTCCTCGGGACGGAGAACGGCCTGACGCTGCTCGACCGGCTGCGCCGCGACCATCCTTACCTGTCGGTCATCGTCGTCTCGGGAGTCACCGACGTCGCCCTGCGGGTGCAGGCGCTCGACCGGGGCGCCATCGACGTGGTGGGCAAGCCGTTCAACCTCGTCGAGCTGCACGCCCGGGTACGGCGTCACCTCGAGCAGACGCTGCCCGACCGGAACCGCTACCTCGAAGGGGGCGGCCTGCGCCTCGACCTCTCGCGGCGGGTCGTCGTCGGGCCCGAGGGTCCCCACTCCCTGGCCGAGCGCGAGGCCGCGCTGCTGGCCCACCTGATGCGCAGACGCGGCGACGTCTGCACCCGGGAGGAGCTGCTGCACTCCGTGTGGGGTCTCGACTTCGACCCCGGCTCCAACCTGGTCGACGTGAGCATCCGTCGGCTGCGCCTGAAGGTTGCGGGTCTGCCCATGGAGACCGTCCGCGGTGTCGGCTACTGCTTCGTCGGCGCCTAGGCCCGTGCCGACATGACCACCCTCTCCTCGGCGTCGACCCGGGCCTCGGTATCGCTCTCCCTCTCCCGTGGCACCTACCTGGCCTGGCTCGCGCTCGCGGTGATTTGCGTCGCGCTGATGTGGCGACTCCCCGGTGACGAGACGATCCCGTACCACATCGCCTGGGCGGGCTTCGCCCTCGCCTTCGGAGCGCGGGTGTGGTCGGTCCGTCAGTCCTGGCTGGCCCTCACCGTCTTCACGACGGTGACCGGCGGGATCCTCGTGACCCGCGTCGCCCAAGGGGTGCTGGCCTGGCAGGAGACCGCCGAGATCCCGCTGATGTCGATGATCATGGCGCTGCTCGTCCTCAACGTGCGCAGCCGGCAGGACGCCCTGCGGGTCGTCACTGCCCTAGCCTCCCGCGAGAAGCAGCAGGCCGCCGACCAGGTGCTCCTGACCCGGCTCACCTCGCACGAGATGCGGTCACCGCTGACCATCGCCTCCGGCTACCTCGAGCTGCTGCGCCACAGCGAGCCCGACGCCGCGCGCGCAGGCGACCTCGACATCGTGCGCGAGGAGCTCGAGCGGGTCACCCGCACCACCGAACGGCTGCTCCGGGTCATCCGGCTGCAGCACGAGCCGAACGTCGAGCAGGTCGACCTCACCGGTGTCGTCGCCGAGACCGTGCGACGCTGGGCGGGGATGACACAGCGGCTGTGGGTCGTCGACACCGGTGCCGCCGGCGAGTTCATGGGGAGCCTCGAGCGGATGCGGGTGGTGCTCGACACCCTCGTCGAGAACGCGGTGCGCTACACCGAGCCCGGTGACACCATCCGCGTGCACGCCTCCCAGACCGGCGGGACCCTGGTGCTGGGCGTGGCGGACTCGGGGCCCGGGATCTCCCCCTCGCGCCGCGCCTGGCTCAACGCCGAAGGTGGCTCGGAGGGGTTCACCCCACCCCTCGAGGGCGACAGCCGCACCCAGACGGGTCTGGGTCTCGGCATCGTCCGGACCGTGGCGGTCGCCCGCGGTGGGCGGCTCGTCGTCGAGGAGGCCCACGAAGGCGGAGCGTTCATCGCCATCAGCGTCCCGGTCGAGGGCCCGGGCGGACCCGTTCACCCGGCGATGTCACCGGACGCCCTGCGCACGCTGCCACCGGCCCACCTGGCGGCGGACTGAGCCGCACGCCCTGAGGCCTCAGCGACAGCGGCTACGGCAGACTCCTCGCGCTAGCGGCCCTCGAAGACCGCCTTGCCCGGACCCTGCTCGACGAAGGAGGTCATCCCGGCGGTGCGGTCGTGCGTGGCGAAGAGCCCCGCGAAGAGCATCCGCTCGATCTCGAGCCCGGTCTCGAGATCGACCTCGACGCCGCGGTCGATGGCCTCCTTCGCGGCCCGCAGGGCGTAGGCCGGACCGCCGACGAAAGTCTTCATCCAGGCCACCGACGCGGAGTAGACCTCGTCCGCGGGCACGACCCTGTCGACCAGGCCGATGGCCAGCGCTTCGTCGCTCGAGACGAACCGCCCCGAGAAGATGATGTCCTTGGCCCTGGCCGACCCGACGAGCCGCGAGAGCCGTTGCGTCCCACCGGCGCCCGGGATGATGCCCAGGAGGATCTCGGGCTGGCCGAGCCGCGCACCATCGGCCGCGACCCGGAAGTCGCAGGCCAGCGCCAGCTCGCAGCCGCCCCCGAGGGCGTAGCCGGTGATGGCCGCCACCGTCGGCTTGGGGATGCGCGCGACCGCGGTGAGGGACGACTGCAGCGCGGCCGACCGGTCGACCATGTCGGTGTACGTCATGGCCTGCATCTCCTTGATGTCGGCGCCCGCCGCAAAGACCTTCTCACCGCCGTAGACGACGACGGCCGCCACGTCGGAGCGCTCGGCGGCCTCGGCGGCCGCGGCGCGGATCTCCTCCTGGACCTGCACGGACAGGGGATTCATCGGCGGGCGGTCGAGGCGGATGGTGCCGACGCCGTCAGCGACCTCTAGGCGCACGAACTCAGGAGCCGTGGCAGCCATCTCAGACCTCGTCCGAGGGGCGGTGTCGCGGCTGGTACCCGTCCGGCGGTTCCGGGTTCGACTGCGGCGTCTCGGCGCCCGCCTCGGCGATCCGCTGCTGCTCCTCGGGAGAGAGGAAGGAGGTGTGCCACATCTGCACGACCTCCATGATGATGTTGACGGTGATCTGGAAGAGGGGGGAGACATCGGTGCCGACCGGCACGACGTGGTCGCCCGAGACCACGAGGTTCTCGCCGTTCTCCGTCGTGACCAGCCCCACCTTGACCAGATTGAGCTGAAGCCCGAAGTCGTTGCACCGCTGCAGGCGCAGCTCGTGGTCGTCGGGCACCTGGTCGCCGATCATCCACTGACCGAACACCCGCATGATCGGGAAGTCGCCGTCCTGGCAGCGGATGAACAGCTGCTGGGCCGGGTCGCCGATGGTGAACGACACGTCGCCGTCGGCATCGATGTTGGGCTGGAGGCTGAGATCCGAGAGGGCGTCAAGGACGCGTCCCCGCAGCGGGTGCTCGTCCGCCGGCGGCGGGAAGTTCGGCAGGCTGGTGGGATCGCTCATGGCCCCAACCTAACGGGCCGTAGGCTCATGGGCCATGCGCCCCCCGACGTCACCCCGACCCCTGAGGGACCTGCCACCCCCGGCCGGCATGACCCTGCGCGGCGAGCCCGGGGGCGGGGCCGACTTCTGCGTCTACGCCGACCGCGCCGAGGCGGTCGAGGTCTGTCTCTTCGACCCCGGTGACACCGACGGCTCCACCGAGCGACGGGTGGCGCTGACCGAGCGGGCGCACGGCCACTGGTTCGGTCACCTCCCGGGCGTCTGCGCTGGTCAGCGCTACGGCGTGCGGGTCGACGGACCGTGGGACCCCGAGCGCGGCATGCGTCACAACCCCGCCAAGCTGCTGCTCGACCCCTACGCCAAGGCGGTCGAGGGCTCGGTCACCTGGGGGCCCGAGGTTTTCGGCCACCGGGTCGGACGCACGCTGGTCGGTGACCCGCGGCTGCGTGACGATCGCGACTCCGCGGCCTCCGTACCCCGGGGTGTCGTCGTCGACGACCGCTTCGACTGGGGGGACGACCGCCCCCTGCAGCACCCGCTCACCGACTCGGTGATCTACGAGACGCACGTGCGCAACCTCACCCGCCTGCTGCCCGGCGTGCCCGACGAGCTGCGGGGCACGTATGCAGGGCTGGCCCACGACGTGACGATCGCGCACCTGAAGGCGCTGGGCGTCACGGCGGTCGAGCTGCTGCCGGTGCACGCCTTCACGAGCGAGCCGGCGCTGGCGCAGCGGGGGCTCACCAACCACTGGGGCTACAACTCCCTCGGCTTCTTTGCCCCGCACGCCGGCTACGCCGCGACGAGCGACCCGCTGACGGTGCTCGCCGAGTTCAAGGGCATGGTCAAGCTCCTGCACGCCGCGGGCATCGAGGTCATCCTCGACGTGGTCTACAACCACACCTGCGAGCAGGGAGCCGACGGTGCCACCCTCAGCTGGCGGGGGCTCGACTCCCGCTCCTACTACCGCCTCGACGACCGGGGTGAGGACATCGACGTCACCGGGTGCGGCAACACGCTCGACCTGCGGCACCCCGTGGTCGCGCGGATGGTGCTCGACTCGCTGCGGTACTGGGTGCAGGAGTGCCACGTCGACGGCTTCCGCTTCGACCTCGCCGTGGCCCTGGCCCGCGGCCAGAACGACGACTTCGACCTCAACCACCCCTTCCTGGTCGCGTTGCGCACCGACCCGGTGCTCTCGCGGGTCAAGAACATCGCCGAGCCGTGGGACGTCGGCATGCACGGCTGGCGCACCGGCCAGTTCCCCCCGCCCTTCAGCGAGTGGAACGACCGCTACCGCGACTCCGTACGCTCCTTCTGGCTCGCCGACCTCGGCTCCGACCTCGGCTCGGGGCACGGGGTCCAGGACCTCGCGACGCGGCTCGCCGGGTCGCAGGACCTCTTCGGGCGCCGCGACCGCGGACCCATCGCCTCGATCAACTTCGTCACCGCCCACGATGGCTTCACCGGCGCCGACCTCACCGCCTACGACGTCAAGCACAACGGCCCCAACGGCGAGGGCAACCGCGACGGCTCCGGACACAACCTGTCGTGGAACCACGGTGTCGAGGGCCCGACCACCGACGAGACCGTGCTGCTGGCCCGCCGACGCAGCCAGCGCAACCTGCTCGCGACACTCCTCGTCTCCACCGGGGTCCCCATGATCAACGCCGGTGACGAGATCGGCCGCACCCAGCACGGCAACAACAACGCCTACTGCCAGGACAACGAGATCTCGTGGTTCGACTGGGCGCTGGAGCCGTGGCAGGACGACCTGCTCGAGACCACCCGCTTCCTCACGAGGCTGCGCCGCGAGCACCGGGTGCTGCGCCAGCGCACCTTCTTCTCCGGGCTGCCGGTCGCCGACGACGGGTCGGAGGACCTCGCCTGGTACTCCGCCGACGGCCGCCCCCTCAGCGCCGACACCTGGGGCGACCCAGCCACCCGCACCCTGTCGATGTACCTCGACGGCGCCTGGCTGGGCGAACGGTCGCTGCTGGTGGTGCTGCACGGCGGGCCGACCGACGTGCAGGTGACCCTGCCCCGGCCGCCGGGGCTCACGGCCTACGCGCTCGTGTGGGACTCGGCCTGGGAGCGGCCGCAGGGGCCGAGCCCGATCGACCTGGCCGAGCCCACCACGATGACGGCCGCGTCCCTGCGGGTCTACTCGGCGACCGACCCGACCTGACGCCCTGACCATCCGCTGGAGACTTATGTGTATCCCAACATCGTGTTATGAATAGGGTTCGACTCCCTTGAACCCAGGAGGACCCATGAGCGTCACCAGCGTGACCGACGAGCTGATCGCCAACAACGAGACCTACGCCGCGTCCTTCGACAAGGGCGACCTGCCGCTGCCACCCGCCCGGCACGTCGCCATCGTTGCCTGCATGGACGCCCGGCTCGACCCTTACGCCGCCCTCGGCCTGAGCGAAGGCGACGCGCACGTCATCCGCAACGCCGGCGGCGTGGTGACGGCCGACGAGATCAGGTCGCTGGCCATCTCGCAGCGCCTACTCGGCACCACGGAGATCGTCCTCATCCACCACACCGACTGCGGCATGCTCACCTTCACCGACGCCGACTTCACGGCAGGCATCGCGACGGAGACCGGGGTCAAGCCCGAGTGGTCGCCGGAGGCGTTCACCGACCTCGACACCGACGTGCGCCAGTCGGTCGCCCGCATCCACGCCAGCCCGTTCGTGCCGCACAAGGAGTCGATCCGCGGCTTCGTCTACGACGTCACGACCGGTCGCCTGCGCGAGGTCGTCTGACCAGGGCCACCTACCAGGCGTAGGGCGCGCGCCCCGGGGGGGACGCGCGCCGTACGGTCTGGTCGGGGTCGGTGCCCCCGCCTCAGTCGAGGACCGGCTGGGTGTGCCAGATGCGCGCAATGTAGTCGCGCATCGCGCGGTCCGAGGAGAAGAAGCCGCTGCGGGCGACGTTGAGGATGGCCATCCGTGACCACTCGTCAGGGTCGGCGTAGGCGGCATCGACCCGGGCCTGCGCCTCGAGGTACGACCCGTAGTCGGCGAGCGCGAGGAAGCGGTCGTGGTGCAGCAGGTCGGAGACCAGCGACTCGAAGACCGACTTGTCTCCGCGGGAGAAGGCGCCGGAGGCGATGAGGTCGACGGCCGACTTGAGCCGGGGGTCGTTCTCGTAGAACGATCCCGGGCGGTAGCCCGAGGCGATGAGCTCCTCGACCTCCGGCTCGAGCATGCCGAAGAGGAAGAAGTTGTCGTCCCCCACCAGCCGGCGGATCTCGATGTTGGCGCCGTCGTCGGTGCCGATCGTCAGGGCGCCGTTGAGGGCCAGCTTCATGTTGCCCGTGCCCGACGCCTCCTTGCCGGCGAGCGAGATCTGCTCGGACAGGTCGGCTGCCGGCATCAGGCGCTCGGCGAGCGTCACGTTGTAGTTGGGCGGGAAGACGACCGTGAGGCGTCCCTCGACCCGCGGGTCGTCGTTGACCGTGCGACCCACCGCGTTGATCAGCCCGATGATCTGCTTGGCCATCTGGTATCCCGGGGCGGCCTTCGCCCCGAAGACGAACACCCGCGGGGTGACGTCTGCGGCCGCCACCCTACCGGTGATGATCTCGTCGTACAGCGTGACGATGTGCAGCACCTTGAGGGTCTGGCGCTTGTACTCGTGCAGCCGCTTGACCATGACGTCGACCATCGCGTCGGTCGGCATGACGATGCCGTCACGCGCCTTGAGGGTCTTCGCGAGGGTCGCCTTGTTGCGGGACTTGACCTGGCGGAAGCGCTCACGGAAGGTCGCGTCGTCGGCGAAGGGCTCGAGGCCCTTCAGCTTGTCGAGGTCGGTGATCCACCCCGGCCCGATGGCGTCGGTGACCAGGCTGGACAGGCTGCGGTTGGCGAGCCGCACGAAGCGGCGGGGGGTGACGCCGTTGGTGACGTTGATGAACTTGTCGGGGAAGTGCTCGGAGAAGTCGGGGAGCACCTTGTCGCGCAGGAGCTGCGAGTGCAGCTCGGCGACGCCGTTGACCTTGGCACCGGCCACGGTCGCGAGGTAGGCCATCCGCACGGTGCGCTCACCCACGATCGACATGCGGCTGCGTCGCAGGTCGTCACCGGGGAACCGCGCCTCCACCTCCGCGAGGAAGCCGTCGTTGATGAGGCGGATGATCTCGAGGTGACGCGGCAGCAGCCGCCCCATGAGGTCGAGGCTCCATTCCTCGAGGGCCTCCGGCAGCAGGGTGTGGCAGGTGTAGGCGAAGCACTTCTGCGTGATCTCCCAGGCCTGGTCCCACTCGAAGCCCTTCTCGTCGACGAGGATGCGCATGAGCTCGGGCACCGCGATGACGGGGTGGGTGTCGTTGAGCTGGAACATGGCGCGCTCGGGCAGCTGGCGCAGGTCGAAGTCGGGCGGGAGCACCTGGTTGATGAAGTTGTGGACCGAGCAGGCCACGAAGAAGTACTGCTGCTGCAGGCGCAGCTCCTTGCCCTGGGGGGTGGAGTCCTCGGGGTAGAGCACCATGGAGATCTTCTCGGCGAAGGTCTGGCCGCGCACGGCCTCGACGTAGTCGCCGGCGTTGAAGACGTCGAGGTTGAAGCCGCGGGTGGCCCTGGCGCTCCACAGGCGCAGGGTGTTGACCCGGCCGTTGCGGTAACCCGGCACCATGTAGTTGTAGGGGACGCCCTGCACGTCCCAGTCGGGCAGCCAGCGGGTGCGGGTGGTGCCGTCCTCGTCGTCGTACTCCTCCGTCCGTCCCCCGAAGCAGACGCGGACGGCGTGCTCCGGGTGCGGGAACTCCCACGGGTTGCCGAGCTCGAGCCACGGGTCGCTGTCCTCACGCTGCCAGCCGTCCTCGAACGACTGCCGGAAGATGCCGTACTCGTAGCGGATGCCGTAGCCGATGCACGGCACCGACATGGTCGCCAGCGAGTCGACGAAGCAGGCGGCGAGGCGACCGAGGCCGCCGTTGCCGAGGCCGGGCTCGATCTCCTGGGCGCGCAGCTGGGCCAGCGAGATGCCGAGCTGGCCGAGGCCCTCGGCGACGATGTCGTCCATGTCGGACGCGAGGATGGCGTTGTCGAGCTGGCGGCCGAGGAGGTACTCCGCGGAGAGGTAGCAGACGGTCTTGGCCTGACGGTCCCACTGCTTGGCGAGGGTCGTCATCCAGCGCGACTGCAGGTGGTGACGCACCGTACGGGCCAGCGCGAGGTACTGGTCGTTGACCGAGCTGCGGTTGAGGGCGACGCCCTGACCGTAGGTGAGCTCGCGCAGGAACTCCCCCACGAAACCCTCGACGCTGTGGCGTGGGGCGATGACGTCGGAGCCGTTGCTGCGGGGCTGGTCTGCGGGCGACGGGGCGTCCACCACGGGCGTGTCGGTCAAGGGAATCTCCTGGTTGCTGGGGGCGGGACATCGAGACGGTGTCTCGACCGTCTCGCCCGTCTCCGACGGGTGACGCCACGCTGCGCCCGATGAGTCCACCAGAGAATCTAGCGTGACGCCCTTCGAGCCTCCTGACGTCGGCCGGGATCTGGACCCACAGGCGCACTCGTCGCACCGTGCGATGTTCTGCGACGGCGACTACCGGTAGCGTCGCTCACGTGACTGCGCCCACTGCCGCCGCATCTGCAACCACGACCCCCGCGCACCCCCACGCGCCCGTCCCCCCGCCCGACGCACTGCCCCACGGGGTGGAGCCCCTCGGGCGGATCCCCGTCCAGGACGTGCGCCCGCTCGTCGACGGGGGCACCCGACCCGCGAAGGCGGTGGAGGGCGAGGACTTCGTCATCGCCGCCCAGGTCTTCCGCGAGGGGCACGACGCGGTCAACGCGACCGCCGTGCTCACCGACCCCGACGGCGTCGACCACCACTTCCCGATGGCGGTGGACAACCCGGGCCTGAAGTGGTGGAGCGCCACCGTCCGACCCGGGCGTCCCGGCGCCTGGACCTACCGGGTCGAGGGGTGGTCCGACCCGGTCGCCACCTGGGTGCACGACGCGACGATCAAGGTCGAGGCCGACATCGACACCGAGCTGATGCTGGCCGAGGGCGTGCGCGTGCTCGAGCGCGCCCTCGCCTCCCTCCCTGCCGACGTCGAGGCCGACGTGGTGCGCGACGCGGTCACCGCGCTGGGCGACACGTCCCGGCCGGGGCTCGAGCGGCTGCACGCAGCCACCTCGGCACCCGTCCTCGGGTTCTTCGCCGCACACCCCTTCCGTGAGCTGGTGAGCCCCAGCCCGGCCTACCCGCTGCTGGTCGAGCGACAGCTCGCCCTGTACGGCGCGTGGTACGAGATCTTCCCGCGCTCCGAGGGCGCCTGGTACGACGAGGAGTCGGGACGGTGGCACTCGGGCACCCTGCGCACCGCGGCCGAGCGGCTGCGCGGGATCGCCGACATGGGCTTCGACGTCGTCTACCTGACGCCGGTCCACCCCATCGGCACGACGGCCCGCAAGGGCCGCAACAACTCCCTGACCGCGCAGGAGGGTGACCCGGGCAGCCCCTATGCGATCGGCTCGCCCGACGGCGGCCACGACGCCATCCACCCCGACCTCGGCACCTTCGACGACTTCGACATCTTCGTGCGGGCCGCGAGACGCAACGGCCTCGAGGTCGCCCTCGACCTGGCACTCCAGTGCAGCCCCGACCACCCCTGGGTCACCGAGCTCCCCGAGCTGTTCACGACGCGCGCCGACGGCAGCATCGCCTACGCCGAGAACCCCCCGAAGAAGTACCAGGACATCTTCCCGCTCAACTTCGACAACGCCCCGGCCGAGGCCTACGCCGAGGTGCGCCGGGTGGTGCAGGTGTGGATCGACCACGGGGTCACCCTCTTCCGGGTGGACAACCCGCACACCAAGCCGGTGCAGTTCTGGCAGTGGCTCATCGCCGACGTCGCCAGGCACCACCCCGAGGTCATCTGGCTCTCCGAGGCCTTCACCAACCCGCCCATGATGCACACCCTGGCCAAGGCGGGCTTCCAGCAGTCCTACACCTACTTCACCTGGCGCAACCTGCGCTGGGAGCTCCAGGCCTATGCCACGGAGCTGGCCACCGACAGCGCCCACTTCCTGCGCCCGTCGTTCTGGCCGACGACGCACGACATCCTCACCCCCTACCTCCAGTACGGCGGGCCCGCGGCCTGGCAGCTGCGCGCGGTGCTCGCCGCGACCCTCTCCCCCACCTACGGCATCTACGCCGGTTACGAGCTGATGGAGAGCGTCGCGCGCCCGGGCGTGGAGGAGCAGGTCGACAACGAGAAGTACGAGTACAAGGACCGCCACTGGGCCGACTACGCCCCGGGCGGACCGAAGGACGGGCAGTCGCTGGCCGGCTACCTCACGCTGCTCAACCGGATCCGCCGCGAGCACCCCGCCCTGCACTGGCTGCGCAACCTGAGCCTGCACACGGCCGACGACGAGAACGTCATGGTCTTCTCCAAGACCCGGGCGCTCGACGACGGCACGCACGACACGGTGCTGGTGGTCGTCAACCTCGACCCGCACGCCACCCGGGAGACGACCGTCCACCTCGACCTGCCGGCGCTGGGGTTCGACTGGGACCGGCGCTTCATCGCGCACGAGCTGATCTCGGACCAGAGGTGGGACTGGGGGGCGGACAACTTCGTGCGCCTCGGACCGGAGACGCACCCGGTGCACATCATCGCCGTCAAGGGGTACTGACCACCCATGGCGACGATCCACCACACGACCGTGACCCCCGGCAAGCTCGAGCTGCTCGAGGCCTGGCTCCCCGCGCAGCGCTGGTGCGCGACCAAGGGCAGGACCCCCCGACTGCGCAAGCTCGGGGGGTACCGCCTCGACGACCCGGCCGGTGAGGTCGGCATCGAGGTGCAGGTCGTCGTCGACGAAGCAGGCCCGACCCCGGTCGTCTACCAGGTGCCGGTCACCTACCGCAGCGCACCGCTGCCCGGCGCCGAGAGCGCCCTCATCGGCGAGGCCGAGCACGGGGTGCTCGGTCACCGGTGGTTCTACGACGCCTGCCACGACCCCGTCTTCGTCGCCACCCTGCTCGGCCTGGTGGAGGGCCGGGTCGCGGCGCAGCACCAGGACGTCAGCGACCGCACCGACGACACGGTCGTCGGTGTGCACGTCTCCGGCCCCCAGGTCACCCTGGTGCGCTCCGCCGTCCTGCGCGGAGAGCAGTCCAACACCTCGATCATCTGCGAGGTCGCCGACGCCAGCGGTGCGCCCGCGGAGCCCATCATCATCAAGCTCTTCCGGACCCTGCAGGCGGGTGACAACCCCGACGTCGTGGTGCAGTCCGCCCTCACCGAGGCCGGTTCGACGCAGGTCCCCGAGACGGTCGGCTACGTCACCGGCACGTGGACCGACCCGGCGGCGGCACAGGCCGCACCCCACGACCCCGCGCACGCCGTCGCCGGTCATCTCGCGTTTGCCCAGCGGTTCTTCCCCGATGTCGAGGACGCGTGGCGCGTGGCGCTGCGGGCCGCCCAGACCGGGGCCGACTTCACGTCGGAGGCCCGCGAGCTCGGCGAGGCGACCGCCCGCATCCACGTCTCCCTCTCGAGCGCCATGGGCACCACGCCCACCACCGACCTCACCCGCGAGCCCCTCCTGCGATCGGTGCACGAGCGGTATGCCGCGGCGCTGGCCGAGGTGCCCTCGCTCGCCGAGCTGAGCGACGGCATCTCGGCCGTGATGACACGGCTGGCCGATGCGGACTGGCCTGCGCTGCAACGGATCCACGGTGACTACCACCTCGGCCAGGTGCTGCACGTGGCGGACCGTGGCTGGGTCGCGGTCGACTTCGAGGGTGAGCCGCTGCGGCCCCTGTCGGAGCGGGTCCTGCCCGACCTCGCCCTGCGTGACGTCGCCGGGATGCTGCGTTCCTTCGACTACGCGGGTGGTTCCGTCGAGCTCGCGCAGGCCGGCGCCGACGCGCGGGTGTGGGTCGAGCAGGCCCGCAGCGCCTTCCTCGACGGCTACGCCGCGGTCACGGGCACAGACCCCCGCAGCGACCCCGCGAGCCTCGACCTGCTCACCGGTCTCGAGCTCGACAAGGCGCTCTACGAGGTGGTGTACGAAGCCCGCAACCGCCCCGACTGGCTCGGCATCCCGACCGCCGCGGTCGAGCGCATCGTGGCCGGGTCCGCCGCCCCGCCTTCGCCCCCCTCCCCCCTCGTGTCTCCCTCCCACGCCTCTTCCACCCCACCCCTCGAAGGACCCCGGATGACCACGGTCCCCACGTTCGCCCAGGTCGCCGACGAGAGCGCGATCGACGCGTTCCTCGAGGCCCGCCACTCGCAGCCGCACGACCTGCTCGGCCACCACCTCGGCCCGGGCGGCCTCACCGTCACGACGTACCGGCCGATGGCTCGCTCCGTGCGGGCCCGGCTGGCCGACGGCACCGTGCTCGACCTGCCCCACGTCAAGGGCGGGGTCTGGTCGGGCACCGCCCCCGACGTGACCACGACCTCCGACTACCGGCTGCTCGTCACCTACGACGACGGGCACGAGCACGAGCAGGACGACCCCTACCGCTTCGCCCCCACCCTGGGTGAGGTCGACCGCCACCTCGTCAACGAGGGACGCCACGAGCTGCTCTGGACCGTGCTCGGGTCGCACGTGCGCACCTACGGCGGGCCGTTGGGAGACGTCACCGGTGTCTCGTTCGCGGTGTGGGCGCCCCGAGCCACGGCGCTCCACGTCATCGGCGACTTCAACGGCTGGAGCGGGATCTCCCACCCGATGCGCCGCCTCGGCGAGAGCGGCATCTGGGAGCTCTTCGTGCCCGGTGCGACCGAGGGGATGAACTACCTCTACGCCATCCGCGGTGCCGACGGCATCACCCGCAACCACACCGACCCCATGGCCAGGCGCACCGAGGTCGCCCCCAAGACCGCGGCCATCGTCACCGAGAGCCACTACACGTGGCAGGACGAGGAGTGGATGGCGCGCCGCGCCCGCGAGAACCCCCACACGGGACCCATGAGCGTCTACGAGGTCCACCTCGGCTCGTGGCGGCAGGGCCTGAGCTACCGCGAGCTGGCCGAGCACCTGGTCAACTACGTCGTCGACCTCGGCTTCACCCACGTGGAGCTACTGCCCGTGATGGAGCACCCCTACGTGCCCTCGTGGGGCTACCACGTGACCGGCTACTACGCCCCGACCTCACGATTCGGCAGCCCCGACGACTTCCGCTACCTCGTCGACGCGCTGCACCAGCGCGGGGTGGGCGTCATCCTCGACTGGGTCCCCGGCCACTTCGCCACCGATGCGTGGGCGCTGGCCCGCTACGACGGGCAGCCGCTCTACGAGCACCCGGACCCGCGCAAGGGCTGGCACCCGGAGTGGGGCTCCAACATCTTCGACATCGGTCGGCCCGAGGTGAAGAACTTCCTCGTCGCCAACGCCCTCTACTGGTTCGAGGAGTTCCACGTCGACGGCCTGCGGGTCGACGGCGTCGCCTCGATGCTCTACCTCGACTACGCCCGCCAGCCGGGGGCGTGGATCCCCAATGCCTACGGCGGCCGCGAGAACCTCGAGGCGGTGCAGCTCCTGCAGGAGACCAACGCGACGGCCTACCGCCGGGTGCCCGGCATCGTCACGATCGCCGAGGAGTCGACGTCGTGGGACGGCGTCACCCGCGAGACGGCGAGCGGCGGCCTGGGCTTCGGTTTCAAGTGGAACATGGGCTGGATGAACGACAGCCTGAAGTACCTCGGGCAGGACCCGATCTACCGGCAGTACCACCACAACTCGATGACCTTCGCCCTGATGTACGCCTTCACCGAGAACTTCGTCCTGCCGATCAGCCACGACGAGGTCGTCCACGGCAAGGGCTCGCTCCTGCGCAAGGCCAGGGGCACCCGTGACGAGCAGCTCGCGACCCTGAGGGCCTTCCTCGCGCACATGTGGGCCCATCCCGGCAAGCAGCTGATCTTCATGGGGTCCGAGTTCGCCCAGGAGTCCGAGTGGGCCGACGCCCGCAGCCTCGACTGGTGGCTGCTGGACCAGCCGGCCCACCACCGCGTGCACGCCCTCGTGAAGGACCTGAACGCCCTCTACCGGCGCCGGAGAGAGCTGTGGGAGCTCGACACCGACCCGGCCGGCTTCACGTGGCTCAACGCCGACGACTCGAGCCACAACACCTTCTCCTACCTGCGTTTCGGCTCCGGCGACCGGGCCGTCGACGCACCGGTGCTGGCGGCGGTCGTCAACTTCAGCGGAGGGACGCACGAGGCCTACCGCATCGGCCTGCCCCGAGGGGGACGGTGGACGGTGGTGCTCGACACCGCCGGGTACCGGCCGGAGGCGCCCAGCTCCACCGGCGTCGTCCACGAGGCGCAGCAGGAGTCCTGGGACGGGCAGCCGTACGCCGTCGACGTCATCGTGCCGGCTCTGTCGGCCGTGTGGCTGGTCCCGGTCGACGAGCAGGATCCCGCCGTCGTCTCGACGAGCACCTCGACGCCGCCCGCGGCGAGCACCGCGGTCATCGAAGGAGAGACCCGATGAACGACCCCCGCGCCGGTCAGCCGGCCCAACCGTCCGACCTCGTCGATGTCGACGCCCTCGTGGGTGCCTACTACGACAGGCACCCCGACGCGACGAACCCCGACGAGCAGGTGGTCTTCGGCACGTCCGGCCACCGGGGGTCGAGCCTGCGCACGGCCTTCAACGAGGACCACATCCTCGCCACGACCCAGGCCATCTGCGAGTACCGCTCGGCCGCCGGGGTCGACGGCCCGCTGCTCATGGGTCGCGACACGCACGGTCTGTCGGAGCCGGCCTGGAAGAGTGCTCTCGAGGTGCTGGTGGGCAACGGGGTCACCGTCCTCGTCGACGACCGTGACGGCTACACCCCGACCCCTGCGGTCTCGCACGCCATCCTGCGCCTGAACACGGGCAAGCAGGGGCCCGGCCTCGCCGACGGGATCGTCGTCACCCCGTCGCACAACCCTCCCCCTGACGGGGGGTTCAAGTACAACCCCACCCACGGCGGACCCGCCGACAGCGACGCCACGTCGTGGATCGCGAAGCGCGCCAACGAGATCATCATCGGCGGCATGGCCGACGTGAGGCGGGTGGCCCTCGACCGCGCCCTTGGTGAAGTCGGGCGATATGACTTCCTCGGACACTACATCGACGACCTGCCCAACGTGGTGGACCTCGCCAGGATCAAGGAGGCGGGCGTGCGCATCGGCGCCGACCCCCTCGGTGGAGCGTCCGTGGGCTACTGGGGCGAGATCGCCGAACGGCACGGCATCGACCTCACGGTCGTCAACCCGCGCGTCGACCCGCAGTGGGCCTTCATGACCGTCGACTGGGACGGCAAGATCCGGATGGACTGCTCCTCCCCCTACGCCATGGCGTCCCTCATCGAGCGTCGACACGACTACGACCTGTCGACGGGCAACGACGCCGACGCCGACCGCCACGGCATCGTCACCCCAGACGCGGGCCTGATGAACCCCAACCACTTCCTCGCCGTGGCGATCGGCTACCTCTACGGCGGCGCTCGCCCGGGCTGGCCCGCGACCACGGCCATCGGCAAGACCCTCGTCTCGTCGTCGATGATCGACCGCGTGGCCGCTGACGTGGGTCGAGACCTGCTCGAGGTGCCGGTCGGCTTCAAGTGGTTCGTCCCCGGGCTGCTCGACGGTTCCGTGGGTTTCGGCGGCGAGGAGTCGGCGGGCGCCTCGTTCCTGCGCCTCGACGGCTCGGTCTGGACGACCGACAAGGACGGCATCATCCTCGCGCTGCTCGCCTCCGAGATCCTGGCCGCCACCGGCAGGACCCCGAGCGAGCACTACGCCGACCTCACCCGGGTTCATGGCGACCCCTCCTACGCGCGCATCGACGCGGCAGCCACCCGCGAGCAGAAGGCCGCCCTGGGCGCCCTCACGCCCGACGCGGTGACGGCGCAGACCCTTGCTGGAGAGGCGATCACGGCCAGGCTCACGTCCGCCCCCGGCAACGGCGCCCGGATCGGAGGCCTCAAGGTGACGACGGAGAGCGCGTGGTTCGCCGCCCGCCCGTCCGGCACGGAAGACGTCTACAAGATCTACGCCGAGTCCTTCAAGGGCGCCGACCACCTCGCGCAGGTGCAGGCCGAGGCCAAGGACGTCGTCAGCGCCGCGCTCGGCTCGTGAGCGATGAGCGGCCCCCGGGTCGCCTCGTCCTCGTCACGGGTGAGCCGGGCACCCACCCGCACGGGGTCGCCCGTGCGGTGGCGGCCGGGCTGGAGCGCGCGGTCCACGTCGACGTCGAGGCCCTGCAGGACCTGGTCGTGAGGGGGGCGGTGCCTCTGCACGACCCGCCGTCGCCAGAGTCGGTGGAGCAGCTCTTCCTGCGTTGGCTCGCCGGGATCGCCGTCGGCGAGACCTACCAGCAGGCTGGTTTCGACGCCGTCCTCAGCGAGCGGGTCTGCGGTGACTTCCTCACCGACCTGCTCGACTTCGTCGACCCTGCCCCGGTCCACCTCGTGGTGCTGCGCGGTGCATGCACCGAGAGCAGCGCCGGCACCACCGCCCGACCCACCAGCCCGTCCACAGGTGGGCTCCGTCTCGGTCCGGACGACGAGCCGCCGGAGCAGGTGGCCCGCACCGTCCTGGCCCGCCTCGACGAGGGACTCATCGGCTAGGAACCGGTCACCACCCCAACGGCCGGCAGGACGAAGGTGACCACGCCATCGAGGCCCCGCAACCGGGTCGCCGATCCCCGGACGACCAGCAGCTCGAGGTGGGCCATGGTCTCCATCGCCGCGAGGGCGCCGTTGAAGACGTCCAGGCTGGCGAACGTGTGCTCGTGGCGCGTCCAGGGCAGGTGACCAGCCACCTCCGCCGCGGTCACGGGGGTTCTGCCGAGGGCGTCGAGGCAGCGGGCCAGGCGCTCTTCGTGGTGGCTCAGCAGCTCGTCGACCCGCACGTGGGTCGAGGAGGCGATGGGTCCGTGCGCCGGTAGCAGGGTGAGGTCGGGCAGCGCCCGCACCCTGGCGAGGGAGTGGAGGAAGTCCCCCAGCGGCTGCTCGGCCGGTGGCGCGGTGAAACCGATCGACGGGGTGATGGTCGGCAGTACGTGGTCCCCGGCGAAGAGCAGTCCGGCAGCACGGTCAGCGAAGACCAGGTGCCCGGGGGTGTGACCCGGGGTCGAGACGACGTCGAGGGTCCGCGACCCGACCTCCAGCTGCTCCTCGCCCTCGAGCCACAGGTCGGGCGCCGCCCAGTGACCGGGGTCGGGGGGATCGACCTCGGCGCCGAAGCGGGCCCACTGACGGGCCAGCTCGCGGGCGCCCGCGGCGATCAGCGGCGCCACGAAGGGGTTCTCGCGCTCACCGGGCGCGCCGTCGCGTGCCCTGGCGATGAGGTCGAGCGACGGCTTCTCCCCGATCCCCAGCAGCACCTGGGCCCCGACCTCTGCCCCGATGACGGCGGCCAGCGTGTAGTGGTCGCGATGGGCGTGGGTGACGAGGATGCGCCTGACGTCACCGACCCCGCTGCCGATGGAGCGCAGGCCCGCGTCGAGCACCTCGCGCGCGGCGGGGATCGCCCAGCCCCCGTCGACGAGGGTCACGCCGTCGTCGGTCTGCAGGGCGTAGACGTTGACGGCTCGCAGCCCGTCGTTGGGCAGTGGCAAGGGGATGCGATGGATGCCGTCGGCCACGGACCAGGCTCCCTGAGCGCTCCAGTGCTCACCGGAGTCGGGGGACACGGCACGTGCGGTCGAAGGGGACGTCACCGTGCGGACTCTACGACGTCACTCACCGGCCGATGATCCGAGGCGTCGTGATGCGTCCAGCCGGGATCGTCCCGACCGGGAATATTTGACCTCCTCACCCGGGTTCCGAGGGTGGCAGGGAGAGGCCTCCTGCTCATCGTCGCCCTCGTGTCGCACGCCTGCCCTGCGCAGGTGGTGTCACCGACCGAACCCGGGAGCCGCCCGCATGACCGCCGCAGCCGACACCACAACGAGCGTCCCGACCAGCACGACGACCGACACCACCCGCGACACCCGCGACCTCCGCGATGACGAGGGACTCCCTGCGGTGAGCCCCGGTCGCCGTACCGGCGTGCCGACCATGTCGCACCCCGCGGCCGCCTCTGGGGCCTCGCAGCCGAACCTGGCGACGCTGGCGCAGCTGCGCGGCGGAGGGCGCAACCCCCTGTTGTCTCCCACATCGCGGCGGGCCCGTCCGACCCGCCCCTGCACCGTCCGGCAGTCGCACTGACGACCCACCGTCACGCGGGTCGTCGGGCTCAGCCGCCGGGGCTCTCGCGACGCGGGTCAGAACAGGGCGCTCATGAGCGCCTTGCGGGCTCGCTCGACCCGCTCGTCACCCGGCCCGACGATCTCGAAGAGCTCGAGCAGGTGCTGGCGCACCTGATTGCGCTCGTCACCGCCGCTGACCCGCACGAGGTCGATGAGTCGAGCGAAGGCGTCCTCCACGTGCCCACCCAGCACGTCGAGATCGGCGACGAGGGTCTGCGCCTCGACGTCGGTGGGCGCGGCGGCCGCGGCGGCGCGGGCCGTCACGAGGTCAGCGCCCTCGGTGCGCCGCATGAGGCGCACCTGAGCCAACCCGAGCTTGGCCTCGACATCGGCCGGGTCGGCCTTCAACGCTCCCTCGTAGGCGGCGACGGCAGCGGCGAGATCCCCGGCGTCGATGGCGTCGTACGCCGCCTGGACGTGCGGGGGGAGCTCGGGCTCGGCGGTCTCGGCCTCGTCGGCGCCGTCGGGCGCCTGACCCGTGATGTCGACCCTCCCCGTCACTCCCTGCTGCAGGGCGAGCTTGAGCAGCTCGTCGAGCCACGGAGTGATCTCCTGGGGCGGCAGCAGGCCGGTGAAGAGCGGCACGGGCTGACCCTGCACGAGACCGAACGCCGCGGGCACCGACTGGACCTGGAAGGCGCGTTGCAGGCCAGGGTTGGTGTCGACGTCGACCGAGACCAGCTGCAGCCGGCCGGCATAGGTCGAGACGATCCCCGCCAGCGTCGAGACGAACTGCTCGGACTCGGGTAGTCGAGCCGACCAGAGCAGCACGACACTCGGCACCCGCACGCTGGCGGTGGCGATCTCCTGGAAGCCGGCGTCGGTCCCCTGGACGACGAGACCACCGCCCCCGCCCGGTACGGACCCTGCAGAGCGGGGACCCGGGGGCCCGGAAGCACCGGCCGCGGGGGCGGGACGCCGTAGTGCCGACAGGTCCACGGCGCCGCGCAGGGCAGAGGTCGAGAAGGGCTGCTGGGTCATGCGGTCATTGTCTCCGATCGGGGTCGCGGCCGGCGCACCGGCTGGGCCTCGGGTCAGTCAGGTTCGGCTCGGTCAGGTTCGGTCAGGGTCGGCTCGGGGAGGCCCGGAGAGGGTCGGCTCGGTGAGGGTCGGCTCGGTGAGGGTCGGCGGGGCCGGTCGTCTGCGCGTCACGCGCCCTGGGCGGCGTAGAGGTGGTCCTGGCCCCCGACGACCGTGGCCGCTCCCGAGACCGGGACCACGAGCGCCACGACCTCGAGGGTCGACAGGTCGGCCTCGGAGGTGACGGCGCTCAGACCGCTCAGGGTGGTGAAGGCCTTCGTCAGGGTCAGGGTGCCGTTCTTGACCAGCACGGTGTCGTTGCGGTCGATGACGGCGAAGACGAGCGCCGCCTGACCTCCGGCGGTACCCAGCCCTCCCGTGACCGTCCTCGCGTCGTGCTGCTGGCGGAACGACCCCACGGAGGCGAGGGCCGCGGCCTGCTTCGCGGCGTTGGACCGCACTGCGGTGCTGAAGGCGTCACCTGCGGTGATGCCCGCAGCCACGGCCCTCGGGCTGCTCGGGTAGGCCAGCGAGCCGGCGTACCCGTTGACGAGCTTGGCGTACCGACCGGCCGGCGACGCCGTGTCGGTCGACGCGAGCGCCGGCGAGCCGGCAGCGAGAGGGTCGAAGCCGGGCACCTGGGCACCCGCCAGCATCGAGACCTGGGCGGCGATGCGGTACGGCGTGCGCACGTCGGGCGTCGTGAGCAGCATGAGGACCGGGAGGCCGGAGGCCTTGAGACTGCTCTGCGCGACCATGGTGCGCGGGTAGGTCAGGGCCCGCGCCACGGCCAGGACCACGGGTGGGGTGTCCACGAGCGCACGCTGCGCCGTCGTCACCCCCGGGGTGACCTTCGCCAGTCGGGCGTCAGCGCGCGCAGCCACCAGCGCGTCACCGGTGTACGCCGCGGCCCGCAGGGCGTCACCGTCGGCGCCGGGCGTGACGGCGGCCCGGCGGGCCTGGTCGACGAGCCTCGTGGCGACCGCCTGCGCCTTCTCGGCCTCGAGGGCAGCGCCGACGGTGGCCGTGGGCGCCGCCCCGACACCCACCAGAGCGCCGCAGGCGCCGAGCAGGACGGCGACGACCGTGGCCAGCGCAGCGCTGCCGCCTGTGCGCAGGAGGCGCCGGGGGCGGCCCGGTCGCGAAGGGGTGCAGGTCATGTCCGGGGCTCCGGGGTCGAGGCGGTTGCGGGGTCGGGAGGTGCGTCGTCCCGGCTCCCCCGCGCCGAGACCGGGGTCGTCGAGATCCAGCGGCTGGAGCCGTCCTTGTCGACGGTGGGGTCGGCGCCGTCAGCGGTGGGTGGCTCAACGAGGGCCGGCGAGGAGGGTGAGGTGGGCGAAGAGGGTGAGGTGGGCGAAGAGGGTGAGGTGGGCGTCGGTTCGGCCGACGGGGGGCGTCGACTCCCTTGGAGCCGTCGACTCCCCGGGAGACCCACGGGGACGAGGTGCCCGAGCTGCTGCACCAGCCACCAGGCAGCGGCTCCCGTGACGATGGCGCCGACGACCACGGCCACGACCGCCTCGATGAACCAGGTGGAGTGCTGCCGGGTCACCACGACCGTCATGGG